>CAJQNM010000411.1 GCA_905479665.1 uncultured Saprospiraceae bacterium | reverse complement strand
TTAGTTCGGCATCTTGTATGATCTGAAGCTTCTCAGATCCACTCCATTTTCGTCTCTTTTGTCCCATATTTTCTCAATTTAAACATTCCCTTAGTTTGAGAAATCTTGGTCCAGTTTTTTAGGGGGCTACAGGGATGAACTCCCTAGTGGATAAGAAAAGGAGAGAGACCAAAGACTATCACGAGATGAATTTAAGCGAGCAAGATATTTCTGGTTGCGAGGAAAAGAGCAGCTTGGACAGGATCATTCCATTTATGTCGTGAGTCTATCTTGGCGTGTCTGAATATATCTCGCAGACTTTCTTTTAGTTTGGATAAATGACTGGATCAAAGAAGCCCGTAGGAGCAATTGACCGATATTGTGGAATTCACTAATATGTAACATCGACGCGGGTATGGCATTAAGACTTATTTCAAATTGCTAGCAACCAACGCTATTGCAGAAAGCGTAAATCTCCGGATTCAAGAAATAAAAAGAAGCGGCAGAGGATACAGAAATATGCACAATTTCTCTATCATGATACATCTCCGCCTCGGAAAACTTGAACTATCACCACTACCACTATAAAGGACCAACACCAAAACACTACTTGTTCGCTGGTTCTCACAAAGGAGCTCATAACGTCACTTTTCTTCTTAGCCCACTGGCAACTTGTCGATTGAATCGTATAAATAAATTCGACTGGCTCCACCAGGTTTTCCTGCGTACTGATGATCATTCCATAAACAAAATTCACGTCTCCCTTTGGAACGATTTACCTCCTCAAAAAAGAATAGAAAATGTAAACTTCACGATTCTTACTATGTGGGCACATGTGCATGGCGAGATGCTTTCCCTTAAAAGAGCTCAAGAAGTAACCATCGAAGATAAGTCTATGGTAGAACGTGTTTAGCTAATTGAGCAATTCAATGAAAAAACAAAAAACGATCTTCTCTATTATCGACAAGATGCCCATCAATAAGAAGTTTAAAGAATTTTTTCAAAAGAATGCTGCTGCTCTTTAGCTTAGAAAGATTCTTTCATATAACCACCGAGGAGCGTATTCCGTTTCAACCGTTATCTCTAACCCTTGATCAATAGCATATGCACAGCAGCCTAACAAGGGAAAATCAACCCAATATCTAGGATCGTCCTCTAATTCTTGATTAATTATATATTCCTTCTTTTGTGACACGTAGGACTCTAAAGTAAGATTAAATTGGTCTGCACTTCCATAAAATACATCATCGTACAATTCGAAAATAGGACTCCATAACACACCCAACAACTCTGCGCCCCCCTCTATCAGTACTATACTCTTTCTTTGACTTTCGTCAATAAGTAAACCAGCGCCTTCAAGTACGAGTTGCCTGATTTGCTCAATGCTTTTAGAAACTACTTCCTTATTATTTTTAACATACCCTTTCAAATATTTTACTCCTACACTCCAAAATGGATGGGCAACTGAGTTTATTCTTTCTACGTCCAAATCAACCACCTCTGCCACTGATTCCTTTGATCCTATAAGGTTAGCCAACGAGAATAGAAAAAACCAATCATAAAAGCTGGCTCCATATCCATCATCCAGTGGCGACAACTCATATATTAAATCATTTATGTTAATTTCCACTAAGCCTTCCGCTAAAACTCGCTTGAAATGCCCAATACCAAGTTGCAAACACAATTCTAAATTACTAAATACATCTCCGTGACTGCACTTAATAATATGTGTCCTGGCAACATCCAGAGGTGTATCTTTTAACGCATAAAGATTAACTGGCCTCCCCTCTGTCATTCTTGAATAACTCTTTTGGAGCCTGCTCTTGTAGTGGTCTAGCGTTTGCTGATTGGCCAATTTTTCTTTGGCGAAAATATGTCTCTTAATCATTATTGATTTGGAAATAACTTAACTAAATAATCACCCTTTGCTGTAGTTTTTTGATTCACAAAAACATAAAGTAGTTCATCATTAGCAATCGCATCATCCACCTTTAACATTAAAGGATGGTTCACACCTAGTTTAGTCCTGAGATTGAAAATTATATCATCCCTATATTCTTTGGAGCCTTGTTGGGCGACTTTGTTTAAATTTGTAGTTCTTGCTCCAAAATTTGCACTTCCTCCTTTTGCTTCAATTACATGAATTTCTCCTTTAGGACCTTCATATATCCTATCAAATTTACCTTGTTTACCAAGAGGAACCCCATCGACGTCTAACCTTACCCAACCTTTACTTGAATATACCTGATCAGCTCGTGCCTCACCAAGCAGTTCGCTTGCTACAATTTTTTCTTGTTTTGTAACTGCACTTTGGCGTGTATTCCATTTTGAATCAACATCAGAGTTGGTTGAGTTATAATTTAAATTATCTAACCCATCGTCCATTTGGCTCACTGGAACTTCCAATTTATGGTCAATAGCTTTTCCTCTAGTTGCAAAAGCAGCCAAAAAATCTTCTACACTAGAGCCTTCCTGCGAGGCTTCTTTTAGCCTTTCAATCATTTTGGCCTTTGAGGGTGAATTGTTAATTCCCGATCTTAAGACATCATCTGCAATTCCAGCATTATCAAAAAGCCTGACATCTAGAACCTCAGCCATGTTTTCTAGACTAGACACTTGCTTCCTGATTATGGGTGACTCAATTAAAAAATCCCACGCTTTAACCAACTCATACCCTCACTCCCTCAAAACCACACCCAGAACTTTTTCTAGGCACCCCCAATTTAATCCTTTTTATTTTCAATTGAAAAGTTCAAGGATTACGGCTTGAGCAGAGGATGGGCAAAAACAAAACCCGTAGGCATCAAGATGTGGGTGGCGATAGATCAATGGATGAACGAGTGGACTCCGGAGGAGCAGAGATCCTGTGGATCTCTGACGGAGAGAACCGCGCACAGCGGATACCAGCGCTGGCCTTCGCGGGTGGCCGAGGCTCCTTTGAGCTATCTATGGGATGACAATCTTGCCGTAGGGGTTTGTTTTTGTGAGCGGGGGGCCACACTCTTAACCGAGCGTGGGCATTTCGCGGGCGTCTGCGGGTACGAGGTGAGGTGGTGAGCCGGGATCCGCCTCAGGCGGAGAAGGTGAAGCCACTGCGAAGCAGCAAGGAACGGGGCCTTTGAGCGATGGCCATAGCGGGGAGTGACGCAGCCGATCCGAGTCGAGCAGCCCGCAATTATGAAGCAGTGAAGGAATGTGACAGAGGTCCCGCCGACAGGGAACTGGAGCGATAGCGCAAGCGGGACTTCTGCCACAGGCCGGGAACTGCGCGTGAGGAGCCCGACTGAGACGCAGACCGTGACAAGCTGGCTGACGGAGGAAGCGAGCGTGAGACGCCGAAGGCTCTCTGGCGCGGTCTGTGTGCGAAGGAGTCGTGACGAACACCGCTTTCCTGCCACACTCCCCCTCACACTATTCTTAATTGGAGGTGCCAATTTGGCTGCCTAAGATCAGCTTTACTCATTTCTCGCACCATTGGTGCAAGTTTTAGTTTCTGCAACCAATGGTTGCAGTTTTATTCATTCTCTGGATTATTGAAGCCGATCCGCTTTCTGGATTCCTGGCCCTCTTGTTGGCTCTTACTCTCTAGAAGTCGTTTGAGATGTTCAAACAGTACGGTTATTTGATGATCATGGCTAGACATCGACTGCTCTATTTTTTCAATCTTCAGAAGTAGGTCTTTATGAGTCAAGAGCATTTCTCTCATTTTCACGAAAACTTCAATAATCCTGATACTCATCTGAACAGCCCTTCCTCCTCGGAGAACATTGGCAAGCATTAGGATTCCATGCTCTGTAAACGCCAGTGGAAGACTGCCTCCAAGTACTTGCCTAGAAGGTGTCGCATTTTGCGACACCATGTATTCCACCTCTTCTTCTGTCAACCTGAACATAAAATTACTGGGGAACCGATCTTGGTTTCTTTTTACCTGCTCTCTCAATCTTCTTGGCTCTACATCGTACAATTCCGCCAAATCTCGATCTAACATTATTCTCTGATCTCGTAAGACAAAGATCTTGCGCATTACGACCTCTTCAGGTATGATTGGTTTCTTTTCACCCATATTTACAAAATTAGATTTTTGATGCAGCACCCCCATTATTGGAGCTCGCATTTTATGACCTCCATTCATAATCAAGTATCTCACTTAAACGGATGATACATCCTGACCTGCTCCTTTAGATTATCCAGATTGGGATCTCGATACCGCTCCACACTCAAGATGGTCCGATAGCCTCCAAGATACTGAGTCATGCGTACACCATATTGATCGATCCAACATTTAATCCGGGATTGGCGCAGCTGATGCAACTTG
>CAJQNM010000410.1 GCA_905479665.1 uncultured Saprospiraceae bacterium | reverse complement strand
CATTCATACTGAAAGAAATCTAAGTGTCGCCAAACCCTACCCTGATGATCATACACAGGACAGGAATCTCCTTCATAGTCAAACTTGGAGCCCTTGTCATGTGATATTGTGATGTGAATCTCTTCCTTCTCAGGCCCTTCTTTAAGCTCTACGTAGTCTATATACCAGGGCTTCACTAGATTAAGCGCAGCTGTAAATATTGTAAATTCATCCATGCAACAAAACTACGAAACCCATTAAATACGACTAAGAGCCGAATTGATAATTGAATGAGGTCCGGATCCATTCCGGACGCTTTTAATTTTAATTTTGGAATTTCAGGTTTGGGGCCTGAATTAGATAATAATTGGTAATGGAGAATTGATAATTGATAATTGAATGAGGTCCGGATCCATTCCGGACGCTTTTAATCTTAAGATCTCAGGTATGGAACCTGAGCTAGGTATGGAACCTGAGCTGGTATGGAACAATTATCCTGGATGGATCCTGACCGGATTACTTTAATCACAAAATTTTGGGATGCCAATTTTGCTCGAATATTTTTGTGAGTTTGGCGACCAATTCAGGTTCTTGGGCAGCAATGTTTTGAGTCTCCTTGGGATCTTTTTGATGATCATAAATTTCGACAAAAATAGGTGGGGCAGAGGTTTTTCTGCGATCTTTCCAGAGCACTAATCGGTATCGATCAGTCCGCATGGCATAGCCCATGAGGTGGTTTTCGAAGAGATCGCGATCCCAATTTTGTTGTGCTTTGATTTTAGATTCGACCTCCCTGATGAGCGGGCCGAAATAGGTTTCTCGCATGCTCTCCGTTAGCGGATTTGCAGCCCATTCACGCAGGGCAGGATCTGGATATTGGCTGAAGGCGACGTCGGTCCATGGTGCTGTTGGATCCTGTAGTAATGAAGCGAAACTCCCGCCTTCTAAATGTGCAGGTTTGGCCACGCCGCTGAGGTCACAAAGGGTGGGGAACATATCGATTAACTCTACCAAGGCATCTGTTGATCGACCCCTTACCGTCGCTGGCACATCGGGTGCAGAAACCAAAAGTGGTACCCGCGTGGCGATCTCGTAATTGGTGGCTTTGCCCCAGACGCCCATATCTCCCAAATGCCATCCGTGATCGCTCCATACCATTACGATGGTATTTTCTTTCAGTCCAAGTTTTTCTAGGGTGTCCATGACATAGCCGATTTGTGCATCTACGTAGCTTACGCTGGCCAGATAGGCATGTTTTAAAGTCTTACTTAGTTCGTCATCGATTGGACCACTTTTTGGTATGCCATGCCTGACCCGAAGCTCAAAAGAAGCGTGCAGCCCCATCGCGGCTGCATCCTGCCCGGGATCTGGCTGATCGGTAAGGGGTATTTTAGTAGCGTCGTAGAGATCCCAATAGCGCTGCGGGGCATTCCAATCAAGGTGGGGTAAGCGAAAGCCAAGGCCAAGAAAAAAGGGTTTGTCTTCCTTGCTCATCTCTGCAAGGGTGGCAATGGCCGTCAGCGCATTGTATCCATCTGGATAGGTATAATCAGGTACATCTGCGCTTTCGAAGGCAGGACCTCTTCCTAAGGCATAGTGACTTACAGAGCCATACTTTGCTCGGATATCTTCCTGATTTTTTCGGAATATTTCCTGATTTTCTGGCAAGGCATACCCACCCGGGAGAGCTGGTTTTGGTAAATCAATTTTAGCGGGCTGACGGCTCCAGGACTTTTCTTCGTCGGTAAATTTCCCGTGGTAGATTTTGCCGGTGTAAGCGGTCGTGTAACCATGAGCTCTGAAGTGTTGGGGCAGCGTGACGATATCCGGATGTACTTCACGAAAGTAGGTGTAGTTCTCGATGATTCCTGTCGATTCGGGATAGTAACCCGTCATCAGACTTGCCCGTGAAGGGCTGCAGATGGCCTGTTGGCAATAAGCTCTATTAAAGCGCACGCCTTCCTGTGCGATGGCATCCAGATTTGGGGTAACGGCAATGGGCGATCCATAGCATGCCAGTTCAGGTCGCAAATCATCGATGGCAATAAATAGAATATTGGGTTTGGACTTAACCTGATTATCAATGTTTTCTGTTGATGCGCAAGCACTGATCAAGAGTGTAAGCGTAGTAATTTTCGATAAAATAGTTTGTTTCATTCTACGCTAAGAAACAATAAACCACAGCAAGGGGACTAGTAAAAATTAGCTTGTTGTTCTAGGATTTTACCTTGTTGTCGGCACGAAGGAAGATTGTTTGCTAAAGCGAATATTTAGCTTCCGACCTCAACTCGATTCGTACGAGTAGAGTCGATATGCTACGAATATTGTTTAGCAATAGGTTTTTTCGCGTGGATTTGTGCCTCCAAAATATGGAATACTGGCAGTCGAAAGAGTGCTGTTAAATTTCCCTAAATTTGGATTAGATCTTCCGCACCAATGATGAATAAGACAACTCGAATTTCGTACTACGTGGCCACTGGCCTCCTGACTCTGCTCATGCTGTTTTCTGCCCAGATGTATTTTTTTAAGACGGAGATGGTGCGCGGATTTTTTGATTCCTTAGGCTATCCCTCGTATCTGGTATACCCCCTGGCCATTGCCAAAATACTCGGCCTAATTGCCATTTGGACCCGCAAGTCACGTACGCTGCTCGAGTGGGCCTACGCTGGGTTTTTCTTCGATACAGTGCTGGCCGCTGCTGCTCATCTTCAGGCCGAAGATGGAGGCCATGTCATGGCCATGGGAGGTGTTGTCTTGGTGATTGTCTCGTATGTCGCTGCGCAGAAGCTCTTTTATCAAGTAGACTCTGATGCTTAAGAGCTTTGGGCTGCTAGTTTAGCTTGTAAGACAGTTACTTTTGTGTTATACAAAGTGTATAATATTCTGAAATAAAAAGATCAATATTGTATAATAAGATGTATCTTACAAGTGTTAGATATGTGTCCATTCCCTAAATGTACATTCTTGATAATCAGACGAAAGACCTAGTTGAAGCAGAGATTGCTTTGGGATCAGCTAGCGAGATGCCACTTAAGAAGGACGGGTGGAGTTTTGCCTGGAGATCAATACGTAAGAGAAAAGGCACTGAAACATATATTCTCCGACTTACGTCGAATCCATCATCAGTTCAAGGTGTTCTGCACTTGAAAGAACAAGATGGGATGCTTATTATGGATTTGATTGAAATTGCCCCTCATAATATAGGACGAGAAAAAAAGAGATATCAGTATGTTGCGGGTTGTCTGATTGCTTTTGCATGTCGAGAATCATTCAAATTGGAAACCAACTACAAAGGGTTTCTAACATTTGAATCAAAGACAAGACTGATGGAGTGGTATTTGGAAAATTATCATGCCAAGATTGCGATGGGTCAGAAAATGTACATTGAGCCAGGCGATGGAAAAAAAATAATTGAAATTTATTTAAAAAGGACCAAGTACTAGAATAATCATGGGAGGCAATGAAATTATTGATCTTGAAAATGGAGTCTTGACTTCCTCTATGGATGTTAATTCAAGGGAGTACAAGGAATTTCAATTATTTCTCTCGGGTAAGGTTGATGCTCAGGGAAAGAAGCAAAGAATAGGAACGGAACTGTTTGCGCTGCAAATAAAGATCGAGGATTATCTGGAGTCAACTATTGAAAGTGATGGCATAATAACGATAGGTGACTTTTTACGGCTTTATCTCGATAAATTGGATATAAGACAAAATAAGCTAGCAGGGTATATTGGTCTCAGACCATCAAATTTCAGCAAAATATTATCAGGGAGCCGAAAGGTGAATTTTGAGTTGTCATTTATTCTTAGCCGAATCTTTCAACTAGACCCGAAAGTTTGGATGCTTATACAGGTTAAGAATGATTATTTGCAATTAAAAATGGAGAAAGAAGAAGACTTTGAAAAGTACAGATTGGAAGACTTAGTAGGTGCTTAGGGTTTGTCCCTTAGTAATTGCTAAAATACTCGGCCCGATGTGATTGCTATCTGGACCCGTAATTCTCAAAGACCTTCCAACTACATCTTTACAAATGCAGACCACACTCCGTTTTCGGGCTGTTGTTCCAACGCCCTGAGCGATCCCCTCCGGGTACAGTACAGTGACTGCAGCCGATCGAGCTATAGCCCTTGGCCACGAGTGGATGAAAAGGCAACTCATGCTCCCTGATAAATTCATCTTTTTCTTCCCGTGTCACGTTGAGCAGGGGATAGAATTTTAGCATGCCACCCCGATCCTCAAATATATCGAGTGTTGCACGGTGATCACTTTGCCAACGCATCAGGCCGGAGACCCAGACTTTGTATTCACCCTTGATGATGTCGAGTGGTTCCACTTTATTTATAGAGCAGCAGAATTCTGGATTCTTGCTCCAGGTTTTGTCTTTGCTGGTAAACTCATGGAGGCTTTTTTCGGCCCGGATCGATTTGACGTTTAGTCCATAGAGATCAGTGAGTAACTTCTTATATTCTAAGGTCTCTTGAAAGTGATAGCCGGTATCGATAAAGAAAATGACCTGTCGGGGATTGACCCAAGAAAACGCGCGCAGCAGAAATGCGGAAGTCGCCGCAAAAGAGGATGTCAACATGATATCTGCTTCCTCAAAATCTTGGTATAATTGCTCGATTTTCTCAGAGACCTTCAGATCCTGGTACTTGGCATTGAGTTGACGGATGGTTTTGGCTGAAATGGCAGACTGTTTACTAGTGGACATTGCAACTGCTTATTTTAAGCGGGCGAAGATAGGCATAATGGGCAATAGGTGCTGTGAATTGTTGTACGTCCTTCAGTCAATGATGCCTAGCGGACGATTTTCGCTACCCACCACATCGGTAAGTTTATCACCCAGTTTTGACCGTATTGCAGCTGCCTGTGCCTCTAGTTTGGCCACAATAGCAGGGTTTTCATTGACGAGATTATGCTTTTCTCCAATATCTGCATGCAAGTCGTAGAGCTCTTTTTCTCCCAATACTTTTTGATCATAGTCAATCGGCAAACCATCGTCAGTTCCGCTTCGGCCATTGAGTGAGCGATACTGGTGGGGATGGTAGAGTTTCCATCTTCCGTCGCCGCTCATGGTGGCATGGAGTTCATTTTGTTTGTAGTAGAAATGATACGATTCATGATGTGGAGTCTGGGAAACTCCAGTGAGTAAATCCCAACAATCCTGCCCATCGATCAGGGCCTGTGTTGGACTGGCACCTGTGATTCGGGCGATTGTCGGAAGGAGATCGATGGTCATAGCGGGTTGGCTTATCGTTTGCCCGGCAGGGATCTGACCAGGCCACTGCGCCACACAAGGTACACGTACTCCTCCCTCCCAGGCGGTTCCTTTGCCTTCACGTAGCGGATGGGCTTCGCCAGAATGCCCACCATAAGAAAGCCAGGGGCCATTGTCTGAGGTAAAAATAACCAGCGTATTATCGGTGAACCCTTCGGCTTCTAAGGCTTTGAGGATTTCTCCCGTCGACCAATCGATCTCCTCGATGACGTCTCCATACAGACCGCGCTGCGATTTGCCTGCACGATCTTCGTGGACATAAAGAGGTACGTGTGGTAGGCTATGGGGCACATAGAGAAAGAAGGGATTTTCGGATTGTCGGTGAATAAAGTCAACTGCCTTTTCCGTGTACCAGGTAGTGACCATCGATTGGTCGTCAAGGGTATCGATGATCTTCTCATTTTCGTAGAGTGGAAGCTCGGGAAAATTGAACACAGTGCCTTGCCATGGGTGGTGAGGCCACATGTCGTTGGAGTACGGAATACCAAAATATTCATCAAATCCCTGGCGGGTGGGCAGCAATGCATCTTCAGAACCGAGATGCCATTTGCCGTAGCAGGCGGTGGCATATCCGAGAGGCTTTAGGACTTCGGCGATGGTTTCCTCTTGGGGATTAAGGCCTTTTCCTGCGTAAGGGCCAAACGCGCCTGAGACACCCACTCGATTGGCGTAGCAACCAGTGAGAAGTGAGGCACGTGAAGCAGAGCATACCGGCTGGCTCACATAAAAATTTGTCAGTTTGGCACCACGCTTGGCGATGCCGTCAATGTGAGGTGTCTTGATATCGGGCGAGCCGAAGCAGCTTAGATCTTCGTAACCTTGATCGTCCGTGAAGATGATCACGATGTTGGGCATGGATTTTTCCTTCTCTGGCTGCGTTGCGGAGCAGGCTGAGAAGAGACAGATCAGGATCGTGCTGATGAGCAAGTGAATTTGTGCCATGCACTAAAGATACCGTTCACTCTCGGTTTTCTTATCCACCTGGTAAACGATCGAGCAAACGGGCTCTCGTTTGCTGTAGTAATCGGATTGTGCGATCTTGCACTGATATTGGAAACAGAGCCTATAGAGATCTGGGGTAGTGTGATTACCTACAATGAAGCGGATAAGATTCGTCGTTGTCTTGAATCTATGTTTCAAGTTTGTGAGCAAGTAGTGGTTCTTGATTCGTATTCGCAAGATGATACGGTCCAAATTGCCGAACAGATGGGGGCAGTCGTCTATCAACAAGCATTTGTGGGGCATATCGAGCAGAAAAATGCCGCTTAGCAATGGGTTGAGGGAGATTGGGTTTTGTCTCTAGATGCCGACGAAGTAGTCAGTGACGAACTGCGAGATTCCATATTGAATATTAAGAGTGGCCATCTGCGGGATGCATATCGCTTTAACCGCTTAAACAACTATTGCGGACGTTGGATACGCCACGGTACCTGGTATCCCGATCGAAAAATTCGCCTTTGGCGGAAGGACTCGGGCCGTTGGGGTGGTGAAAATCCCCATGATCGTGTAGTTCTGAACGAAGCGGCAAGTGTGGGATTCTTGCCCGGTGATTTGCTTCATTACACGGCTTCCACACCGCAAGAATGGTTGGATCAGATTGAGCGCTTTAGCGCCATTCAGGCTCATCATTTAAGGCAGCAAAACGTTCGGCCAAATCTTTTTCACCATATCATCAAACCTTCTTTCCGATTTTTGCAGTCTTATCTTTTACGAGGTGGTTTTCTGGATGGAAAAGCTGGATGGGAAATTGCCTGGGGTCAGGCGAGAATGGTGCGCCAGCGATATGAAAAACTGGATGCATCTTACGATGATGTTAAACCTGATTGAAATGGGGCAAAGAAGCATGAATTTACGTTGTAAAAGGAGATGATGCGACACCTCTTCACTAAGATCAGCTTAACTCTCCTCTTGCTGCTTTATGGAGCAATGCAAGGGTTGACCCAGCGGCCCTTTGTCTGCAATGGTGATTTTTACAATGTTTTTGCCACGGAGGGTCTTTTCGGCAGCAGCAATAGTGTTTTTACGCGTGTTACGATTGGCAATGACGGCATGGTCAATTTTAATGAGATCAGCCAGCTGCCAGAGCAGATCAACGGATTTGGATACCGGGTGACCGACAACTTGATTTACGGAATTACCCAGACAGATGATGGGGCTGGTATTAATTCGCTCGTGCGTATCGATGCAAATGGGCAGATCACCGTCTTGCGCCAACTCACAGAGATTAGTCCATTCGCCTATTTCGCAGGGGATGTTACCCCTGATGGCAATTTTCTGGTAGTGACCGGAAGTTCAAATTTTCAACCCAATGCGAATTTCGTTTTCATCGATCTGCGCGATCCTACATACCCCACCCAGGAATTCAGTTTTAATAATGAAGTATACTTTTTCCCAGATATCGCCTTCGATCCCTTTGAAGATGCCATTGCCTACGGATATGATACTCAAACTCGTCAGCTCCTACAGATCGATCCGCAAGCAGGAACCACTACACCGGTGGGCAACGCTGGACAGGCAGCACTTGCCATAACCAGTATGTATTTTGATCCCTTTGGAAATCTATTTGGGTATGGCACCCGAGAAGTAAAGGTCGGAGGTCTTTTTAATATGGCCATCGAAGATCGCTTCTCATTATTTGCCATCGATAAGCGAACCGGGGCTACACGTGCTCTGGCAGATGGGCCGATCACCAATCGCAATGATGGTTGCTCTTGTCCCTATCAATTAAAAATACAACACGATATTCAGCCTCGACTTTCTGTGACTTGTACGGAGTTGAGAGTGAGCTACCGCATTGCCAACGCCACCGGTCAAACGCGCACGGACCTGGATCTGCTCGATCCATTTCCGGCCGGATTTTCTGTGGTGGAAGTCGTGTCCAATCCCTTCGGTGGCACAGAGATCATTGATGGGGGTGAATTGCGCATTGAAGGGATGACTATACCGGTAGGTGTGGATAGCATCGTGATAATCATGACTTCAGATCTCTCTGGCGCTGGAGTGCATCGATTTCAGTCTTCCATATCCGGACTGTCAGCAGCTCTCGGAGGGACAGTGATCTCAGACGATCCCAGTACGTTTAATATCGATTTGGATGCCACCCAGATTGAGGTACGCGCTTTGAGTGCTGAATATTCTGAAGGGGGTGATAAACTCTGTCCCAACGATACTTTGGTCTATGTTTTTGATACGATTGCGGGTGCTACCTATACGGTAAATGGGGTTCCTTTTGATGGAATCTACCGAATTACGGAGTCGGGGGACTATACTTTTGCAGCCAGCTCGGGTTGTACTTCACTCGAAAATGGTCTTACTGTGATTGATGTCCCTGTTCCGGAAATCGAACTACCACTTGGGCAGGAACTTGAACTTGGAGATAGTCTTCAAGTGATCCCGTTCAATATTGTCGGGGAAGACCCCCTTCAATATGATTGGTTTGCTGTCTTCGGTGATCCAAATATATCATGTCCGGATTGCACAGAGCCATTCCTGCGGCCATTGGTGACGACGTTGTATCAGCTTAATTTTTCGGATGCCAACGGCTGTGTGGTGAGCGATACGATTTTGTTGCGTGTGGACAGTGAGCTCTATTATTACGCCCCGAATGCATTTACGCCAGACGGTGATGACAACAATGATCAGTTTACCCTGTACAGTGATCGACCATACCTACTCAAAATGTTTGCTGTGTTCGATCGATGGGGCAATATCCTATATCGTGAGGCAGATGTCCGATTGGAGAATCTCATCGGCTGGGATGGAAGACGTCAGGGACAAACTATGAACCCTGGGGTCTACATGTGGATGGCCATTTTTGACCTGCCTGATGGCAGTGAAGTAAGTGCTGCTGGTGATATTAATTTGATTCGGTGAATAAGTAATAGTTAATAATTAATAGTGAATAACTAATAGTTATTGGTTAGTTCTATTTATTTTAGTCAGTATCAATAGTTGTTGAGAACGCAAGGGGAGTGTTATTCAAAACGGACGGTTATTTAATCTGGTTTTTAACCCGTCGTCTGCGGATGCAAGGGGCTGAAGCCGCCTTGGAATGAGTTTGTTTTTTAATAATTATTTGAGTGATTTCAAGGAGGGTGCAGGGGATTCCTAAGTCTGCCTATGCAGGAGGCTCGTGTGTGATTAATTGTAATTCCAGCGCTAAAGGGGCTGAAGGGGATTCCCAAGCCCGCGGGTAGGATGTGAGGGTGGCAGGATTGGCAAGCCCCGATCTTACTAGGGAGATTAATTGTGATTGGTACTATTTAAATACTAATTTGTTTCAATGTGATTTTACCCGTCGTGTGCG
>CAJQNM010000409.1 GCA_905479665.1 uncultured Saprospiraceae bacterium | reverse complement strand
GATAGGAAATATATCCATCAAATATAAAATCAGAATTAAATTCCAGAGGAGCTAAGACACCTGCCACCGTGAGTAAAACAGAATCTCCATAATACATTTGATTTCCTAGAAGAGAAGCATCGGCGCTTCCAAAATAGCGCTGTGCAGATGCCGATGTAAGGATCACCTGACCAGGAACCTCTGTACAAGTGGCAGATCCAGCAATAAATTTCCAATTTGAAAAAATATCAAAGAAAGAGCTATCTACGATAGCCAAATTCTGATTGGGGAAAACCAAATTTTCCGTTGATGGAAGAAAGACAACCCCATCCAGCGTGTAAACGGATGTTACATTCGAAAACTCAGGAAACTCCCGGAGTGTGGATGTGGCGGGATTTGGAATTCCATTGCTGCTTGTGGTCGCAATCTGATGAATCTGCTCGACACCGTCCCAATCGCGATCATAGCTCAACTCAAATTTTACCAGGGAAAATATAACCAAGCTCGTCGCCAAACCCAGCGTCAAACCCACCAGATGGATGGCGGTGTACCATTTGTTTTTGATGAATTGTCGAACGGCTATCTTAAAGAAATTTTTCA
The DNA here is from genome assembly GCA_905479665.1 of uncultured Saprospiraceae bacterium. Taxonomy (GTDB): domain Bacteria; phylum Bacteroidota; class Bacteroidia; order Chitinophagales; family Saprospiraceae; genus CAJQNM01. The sequence continues at coordinate 3,412 of CAJQNM010000409.1, read as the reverse complement.
GCATGGTTCAATTATTTCTTAGTGTTTCTACTGGATTTTCTAATGCAGCGCGGCTGCTCATAATCGATACAGTTGCAAACGCTATCGTGGACATGATTAGAGCACCCAATAAGAAGGGAGAAATTGTCAACGGAATGGCATATGCATAGTTATCAAGCCATGCACTCATTAGTGCAAAACTTCCGGCGGAAGCAATCAGTATACTGATCAAAATCAAATAAGAATACTCGCGAGTAAGTAATAACAAGACACCAGGAGTACTCGCACCAAGCACTTTGCGAATTCCAATTTCACGGCGTCTACGGCGTGCTGAGTAAAGAGCCAAGCCAACCAATCCCAGACAAGAGATTATTATCGCGAAAAAGGAAAATATTTTAGTGAGGCTTGCATGGGTCTGCTCAGACTCATACAGTGACTGATAGGTATCGTCCATAAAGGAATACTCGAACGGTTTCTCTGGAAATCTCTCTTGCCAAATCGCCTCCACCGAAGCGATCACGTCAGATACTTTGTCTTCAGAAGCCTTGACATAGATGGAGCTACTCCACGTGGGTCGATAGAACATGACTAAGGGCTCAATCTCGGAATGAAGAGAATGAAAATGAAAGTCCTTGGCCACTCCAATAATTCTTCCCGTTTTTCCCTGAAAAGTAACTTCCTGACCAATAATCTCAGGAAAATCAATGAGTCGAGCTGCCATCTCATTGACAATAATGTTATTTGCATCAGACTTCATTTCTCGATCAAACCAATGGCCCGATTGCATTCTCAGATCCATCGTTATATCATAATTCTCGCTCACAGACAGCTGGTACATCCCTGGTGCATAGCCTTCGCTCATACCTGGCCAACTTAGTGAACCACGGGTCCAACTGGCCATATTCACTATTTGTGCACTCGCATGAGAGCAGCTTTCCACTCCGGGCTGCTGTTTAATGGCTGCAGTAATTTGATGCAAAACAAACTCACGGTCACCTCTTTCGATCTCAGCAGACGGAATTGCTATCTGCAGTACATGATCAACATTGTATCCCAGATTGTGCTCCATCATAAATCTTTGTTGACTACCAATGACGATGGCACAGATGATGAGTACCGTCGAGATCACGAATTGACCCACAATTAATATTTTGCGAAATGTCATTCCGGGGCTTTTACTATGTCCTTGACCGACCAATTTGAGTGGTTTGATGCCGGAAATGACTAGGGCAGGGTAGACAGCGATCAACACTAACAATATACAAGCCATCAGAGGTAAGGCCATCCATTTTTCGGAATAAGACAAAATATTCGGTAGTTCTATACCTACTTTTTGGAGCAGTGGATTGACATAGTGCCCCAATACGATCGCAAAGGCAAAGGCAGCACCTACAATTAAGGCGCCTTCTAAGACAAACTTACCTACCAAGTTTTTTCGGCTGCTGCCCATCAGCTTGCGAATGCCCACTTCTTTCTCTCGCTCGGATACACAAGCTAAAGTCAAGTTGATGTAATTAAAGCCTGCCGAGAGGCAAATGAGAATTCCAATCAATGATAAGATCCCGATCGATCGACGATTGCCGATGGGGGCACCTGCATAGAGCGACGCTTTATCGTTAAAATGCATATCTGTGATTGGTTCCAGGTCGAAGTGATCGTGTATAGTATGACTAGCTAGTATCTCTTTTCCAATTTGCTCAACCTGCTGCACAAAATCGGATGATCTTACTTTGACAAAGGTTGAGTAGTTCCAGTTACCCCAATCCATGTCGTTTTGTAGTGCGGCGCTATCACTCAATCTGGCTCCTACGGCCGCATACATGTGTATTTGAAAACTTGAATTTGCCGGAGGATCATCGACCACTCCGGCTACTTCAAAAGGCTTCTGATCAAGCAGTAAGACTTCTCCAATGGGGTCAGAATCCCCAAATATTTTTTTCGCTCTCGTCTCAGATAAATATATTGAGCTATTATTGGGGAATAAGAGAGCTTGACCATCTCCCCCTAGATCAAAAAATTCAAACCAATTATCATCCACATACGCAAAGCTCTCCTCATAGGTGAGTAAATCCTTAAATCGAACAGTAGGTCTAGTCCAGTCGGATTTCAATAGACGAGTGATCGATTCGACCGCAGCAGATTGATCTTGGAGATCGTCTGCTAGAGGATATGGCATATCACCGTGATGCATCAGCCCATTTTCCATATCCCATGCTCCCAACACACGAAAAATGCGATCCCCATCTGGATATTGGTCAAAAGTCAGTTCTGATCTTACCCAGCTTGAAATAATAATAATGATGGCCAAACTTGTGGCCAGACCTACAATATTGAGTACGCTAAATACCTTCTCCTTGATGAGATGACGATATGCCGACTTGAGGTTTTTAAAGAACATTATTTTTTATTTATTCCATTCGTGTTATTTCCTTTTTCCTCTATGTTCTGGCCTTCCTCCGACCGTTCAGTCTCAGGTTTGGAACCTGAGCTGAGCTGCCTTCTCCACCCATTATCAATTATTCATTATCAACTATCAATTAATTTTCTCCCTCTTTACCCATTTTACCATCTTCTCCCTTTGTTTTCAAGGGGGCTAAAGCCGCCTTGGAATGAGGTGCGTTTTGGTTGTAACTATCAATTATTCATTATCAACTATCAATTAATTTTCTCCCTCTTCTACCCCCGGCCCCTAAAGGGGAGTCCGCCCGCTTAATTCTCTTCTTCTTTCTCCATCTTCGCCCTCTTCTACCCCCGGCCCCTATAGGGGAGTCCGCCCGCTTAACTCTCTTCTTCTTACTCCATCTTCGCCCTCTTTACCATTTTGCCCACTTTACCCGTTTCTCCCTTTGTTTTCAAGGGGCTAAAGCCGCCTTGGATTGAGGTACGTTTTGGTTGTCACTATCAATTGTTCATTATCAACTATCAATTAATTTTCTCCCTCTTCTACCCCCGGCCCCTAAAGGGGAGTCCGCCCGCTTAATTCTCTTCTTCTTTCTCCATCTTCGCCCTCTTTACCATTTTGCCCTCTTTACCCGTTTTTCCCTTTGTTTTCAAGGGGCTAAAGCCGCCTTGGAATGAGGTGCGTTTTGGTTGTAACTATCAATTATTCATTATCAACTATCAATTAATTTTCTCCCTTTTATACCCCCGGCCCCTATAGGGGAGGCCACCCGCTCTATCCGCTTCTTATTTCTCCGTCTTCGCCCTCTTTACCATTTTTGCCCACTTTACCCGTTTTTCCCTTTGTTTTCAAGGGGGCTAAAGCCGCCTTGGAATGAGGTGCGTTTTGGTTGTAACTATCAATTATTCATTATCAACTATCAATTAATTTTCGCCCTCTTCTACCCCCGGCCCCTAGAGGGGAGTCCGCCCGCTTAATTCTCTTCTTCTTTCTCCATCTTCGCCCTCTTTACCATTTTGCCCTCTTTACCCC
>CAJQNM010000408.1 GCA_905479665.1 uncultured Saprospiraceae bacterium | reverse complement strand
AAAATAGGCAAACAAGCCATCGTCGTCTATCTGCTTGTAGAAAAAAGGCGGCAAGACCAGAAAATTGGTAATGCCCCGCTCCAAGCTGTGTTTGGTCAACTCAACAGTCTCCGGATACGCGCAACAGCCAGTCCCCACCATCAATTTAGTTGGGTCAAAGCCATGCATCGCTTCAACAATCACCTTTCGCTCCGATATGGAAAACGAATTGGCCTCTCCAGTGGTGCCGAGTAAGGCAAGGCCATCACTCCCGCTGGCTAAGAGCCACTCACAATGAGAGACTAGTAGATCCTTGTCAATGGAAAGATCTGCATTCAGGGGAGTCAGGTTTGCAGTGATTACTCCATTGGGAAATGTCATTTGTGCAGGCATGCGGTAAAGATAGGTTCCTCATTTCACCAAGGAAAACATTTCTAACATCAGACGCAGACTGTCCAAGACCAAATTGCCGGTCATCGACGAAACAAATCCTCATTTTTCTCCTATTTTCAAGTGCTAATGCCACCTTAGATCATGTCCGTTTTCATTACACCTAACCGTTATTAAACGTTTATAAACGCGTATAGACGGAAGTAATCGTTTAATGCACGACTACTCCTTCCTGCTGCCTGCATCTTTGCCTCGACATCAATTACATCATTATTATACAACCATTTTAAAAATTACTAGTCATGAATAATTTAGTCAATCGCGTAACACTTATCGGTAATTTAGGCATCGATGTAGAGAGTAAAGAATTGGGAAATGGCACCAAATTCGCCAAGACCAGAATCGCCACCAATGAGACCTATGTCAAGGATGGCAACAAGGTGGACAAAACCGAATGGCACAACCTGGTAGCCTGGGGTAAAACCGCCGAGCTGTTGGCTCGCCTATGTAGCAAGGGATCTAAATTGGCGGTTCAAGGAAAACTCACCAGTCGCTCGTGGGAAGATCAAAACGGGCAAAAAAGGTACATCACAGAGATCATCATGGATGAATTTTACGTGATCTCGGGAATCAAAGAAGCCGTACCAGTATAACTATTTTCAGCTGAGGGTATCCCCAAGTCCGTTCTTAACCCTTTGGGTTTGAACAGAATCATCAATTGCGTTGGGCGTCCGCTTTATCCCGGCTTGGGGTCCTCAGTTTTCTTCTTCCTCTCTGTCCTCGCGAAGCTTTCCTTTTTTCCTCGCGAAGCTCTTCCTCTTTTTCCTCGCGAAGCTTTTCCTCTTTTCCTCCCATCTGTTGCCCTCCCCGCCAAGGGGTTGAAACCGCCTTGGAATGAGCCGCGCTCGCACCTATCTCATCGCGAAGCTTTTCCTCTAAGGAGACGTGAACCCTGCAGTCACAAGCTGATCGGCAAGCTCCTCCAGATCAATACCCACTACATCGCGCGTAGTCACCAAGACTTGCGATCGCATATCCTCGGGCAAGCCTGAGGCACCGAGATAGGCACCCAGAATAGCGCCAGTAACTGCACCGACCGTATCATTATCTCTTCCATAATTGGTGACAAATTGCATGGCATGCGAAAAATCTCCCTCCGACCAGGCAAGGGCTGCGAGATTGATAAGGTGTATTTCACCTGCATGAAAAGGAATGTCTTTGAGATAATTATCTAAGGCGGTATAGGCCATGGTCAGTTGGTAAAAGGAAAGGGAGTCTGCGGGATAGTTGTTTGGAATTGGTGTGGGAAGGCTATCGGGCAATTCAGTTAAGGACCTAGCATCTGCAACTATTTGCTGTGCTGTCGATGCATACTGATCAGCAATCCTGCCGATAAGTCTACTTTCTCCATAGTTGTGTGGATCTACTCGTGAAGAAATTTTCAATAGCTCATCAAAAGCCACCTGCGGTTGCATGGCCTTCGAGACATATGCTGCACAGAGCGCTGAAATATCGCGGGCGTAACCCAGGTCGAAGAGTCCCAAACGATAAGCGTTGAGGTAGGCTTTATCTGGATTTCCTGGATATTGTGCCCCTAGGATCGGAGTGTACAACATACCTGCGCAGGACATTTCCCCTCCATAAAATTTATTGAGTGCAATTTGATACTCTTCCATTTGGTCACCTGCGAAGGGTCCGGCCACTGCAGCCCATTCTTGCAGCCATGCCAAATGGGTAAGCTCTCGAGAAATGGCCTGTCCGCTCATTTCAGTGTCACTCAATTCCTTGGTCTCTTGGCGAAATACATCCACAATAAATTCTGCAAATTCCTGAGGATTTACCGGATCTAAATTTTTCTTTTCATCCTCAATAAATTGAGTCATTAAATATTTCCAACGGGTATCATCGGTGGTCACGGCAGCCTGCATTTGGTTTCCCCAAGGACCCTCCGGTGAGCGTGGTCGGTCAAGGACCGTAAAGTCAGTTACAAATCCGTATGCAGACTGAATATCGGCACGATGCCACATTTCGGTCGGCGCACCCATTCCATCTCCTATTGCAGAACCCAGCAACATGCCCAGCACCTTGTCATAGTATAGCTCTTGCGAAAGTCCTTGTGGCCAGGGCTTGCTGTAATCTTCATAGGTGCGCTCAGCAGGCGCCGGAAAAGTTGGGGAAGAGGTTGAGACCTCGCACGACGCACAGAGTAAGGTAAAGGAAACGACAACTAGTGAGCGTACTCCGGAAAGTGCCATCTTCATAAAATGAATCGATTTTGGATGAGATTTGCACTTTTTCGAGATTATCAAGCGATCTCCTACCATAGGAAGGAGGAAAGGTGCGGTGCACCTTTGAGCGTAGATAACCGCGTCTAGCGGATGTACGGAATGCCTGAGTATCAGCCGATTGAGAAAAATGGAAAGATCGCCAAAAGAACCATTTTTGATTTGGCAATCTTTTCGGAATAGGCTCACTTGTAGACAGCGACGCATGGCTTAGTTTAGTACCAAAGATCGTGCTTTATTCAGCAATTGCTCTTTTTCTTCTAGGTTGTAATCGAGTGGCAGCTGGGCAAGGCCCATAATTCGACGAAATATTTCAATGCCGCAGAATGCTTGCATCAGTGTGTGATCTAATTTTCCAGCATAAGATCTCAATTCCAAGTCAATGGTCGTCTCACTGGTGCCACCCATGAGCAGGTGAGCATACATTACTCCTAGGTCAAATTCTGCTAAACCAACAAAGGCAAATTCAGGATCAAGGATCATCGGCTGCCCCTCTTTTTCAATCCAACTTCCTGGGTAAAAATCACCGTGTAAAAGATGATTTCCTGAACTTAAATAGAGCCCGCCCATTTTCTGTACGATAGGTATCAGTGATATGTCGGCTCTGAATTTATCCGACAAAGCCTCTAGACCGGGTGTCACTTGATCCAGATCAAATCCATTGTTTGGCATAAATGGATACATAAAAATGTGCTCATGATTAAGTTTTCGCAGTGCCAGATTATCAGGAAATACCTCCAAATCCTTTGGAGAAATTTTATGCAATTCAGAAAGAAAACAGACCAATTTTTCCAATTTGTTTCTAGCTAAATCTACATCCTGTTGATAGATTGAAGTATAGTCCTGTACCGTACCCAAGTCCTCCATAATCAGCAGGTGATTGGAGGCGTCATAGTGTAAAATCTGTGGCATCGCCTCAGCAAGTCCAACACGAGATGCGATCGCCTGGTAAAAGAGGTACTCAACCCGTATGCGTGACAAGGGCGCTGGGATCTGCGGATACTTTT
>CAJQNM010000407.1 GCA_905479665.1 uncultured Saprospiraceae bacterium | reverse complement strand
TGCATGCGAAAAGTGGGACTGTCACCACTTTTTTCTGGAAATAATTTTATGTCCCAAGGCGAGCTGCTGCTGCGTAAATAGTATAATCCTGTTTTATCTGCACCAAGCCATAGTTCACCCCGCTTGTTTGAGAATATGCATCGGGTTACATCGCCTTCCAATGGCAGAGCATGATGCTGTCCCATTTCAAATTTACCTTCCTTGATATTAAACTGATTAAGACCCCGCCTTTCGGAAGCCACATAGAGCTCTAGCTCAGATTTCCGCGCAATATCTGTGACGGAATGCGAGCTGAGTCCAGTGCAATCAATTTTATCACGTAGAACGAAGGCACTATGTGACAGATAGAGTGAGTCCTCACTTTCACGGGTAAGATCAATTTTAGCTACGCCACCATTTCCGGTAATGGAGACCCAAAGAAAGGCTTTCGCTAATTCATCATGAAAAAACTTCAATGGGGAGGCACCCTTGAACACCACACTATACGTAAATCGGTTCTCATCCGTATTGAAGCACTGCAAGGCATATCGAGTGCAAAACCAAATTTCTGCAGTGTTGAATGGGTTGACGAAAATATCTGTGACATCTATCGTGAACTGACCTTCCAGTTGGTAATTATTTAAATTCCAGGAACGATGATTGGAAGACTCCAGATCAAGGATTGTAAATTGGTAGTCTTTGCTCACCAGTGCCATTTCTTGAGGACCAATCTGCTCAACGGCCACAATGCCGTTGGTTCCAAGTTGAGGAGTATTGGTGGAGTTAATATTCTCAAATACCCCGGAACTCAGATTGAGTACACTGACACCCGCGTAGTCAGCATTGCTAGCGAGCCACATACGATGCTGGTCATCAATAAAGAGGTCATAGATATAGTTGTGCTTCAATGAGCACTCTCCCTTGCGATATAGTTGCATGGAATGTCCATCAAATCGCACGAGACCATCGCGAGTGCCGAGCCAAATAAAGCCGAAGCTATCTTGGATGATGTCATAGATTTGACTCTTGGGAAGGCCTTGTTGTATGGATAGTACCGATATAGGAGCTTGTGCACTAGCAGCTCCAACACATCCTAAAACAAGAGCAACCAGCAGTTTTCGCCAGAGCATCATGTCGATTTCTTGAAAGTCTCTTATAATTTACAAAAAGTCTCGCTCAATGGATTCTCGGCCACTGATCGAATCTACGAGATGGCCCCTGACAGATGCCAGGTTGACCCGTTCTGGACGCAGATCAGCCGCCGCGATGAATAGCAGGTTAGGTTTTTTCCAACTCATGTCACAAAAAGTTGAAAAAAATATTTATCTATGGCGGAAGGCATGGGTTTGCTAAAACAGAAAGCGATTTATGGAGTTGGATGGTGTAGCATGGCAAGTCGAAAAATAGATATAACTAGAAAACAGCGTACGAAAATCACGAAGCTTTTGAATATGTCGATACTTAGGGTTTTGGAGCTATTAGAGAGGTCAAGAGCCGTTTTAAATCAATTTTTTGATACTTTGGGCGTAGCGACATCAGATAGGGATATGACTGCCAATAAGTATTTTATGAGTCATGAGCTCCAGGGATTGTCCTGTAATTAATTTATTTTTGAAATGTAGGTAAAGTACGATCTCGCGTCGCATGCAATTAGGGAACACAGCTAATGAAGTATAGAATGTCTCCATTTCGTTTAAACAGAGTTTTTCAGATAGGAATGATTTTGCTTTTTAGTAACGCTATCATATTAGGACAGCAAAAACTCAATCTTGATTTTGAAACGTTAAGTGTGGAAGGATTAGAAAGACCTTGGGGTTGGTCAGTTTATTCCTATGCGCCAGAGGTTACTTCGGTATGTGACAAATCTATAGCCTTTTCAGGAAAATATAGCTTAAAGATTAAGAACGAACTTGAAAATGATAGTAACCGATTCGAGCTTTCATTTTTTATTGAACCAAATCAAATTCTAAATAAAACAATTACAATAGATGGTTGGGCAAAAAGTGAGGGTTTCTTAGGCAGTTCCGGCATAAACGTCAAAACTGTAGGGGCTATTGGTGATGAATATGGTACGCTTAGAGAAAGTGAGGTTGCAATTAAAGACTCAGAGGATTGGACGCCGTATAATACCGAAATAAATATTGATTCACATTCACATTCGCTTCTAATAACTCTTTTTTTTGAAGGAATCGGAACTGTTTGGTTTGATAATATTCAGCTCAGGATTAATGGGAAGCTTGTTAATGAAGTAGCTGTCGCTGAGAAATTCACTGAAAAACAACTACACGATATTGCAAAGGAAACAGTTGCATTCACCACGGTCGAGCCATCATCGCAAGCTACACTAAAATTATCTGATTTTAAGGACTTAGAACACTTTAAACACATTACTGGAGGTGCTAAAATAATAGCATTGGGAGAATCTACCCACGGGACAAGTGAATTCTTTAAGGTTAAACACAGATTGCTTCAATATGCCATTTTGGAGTTAGGGGTGAACGTTTTTATATTAGAAGACAATCAGTTGCTAGTTGAAAGAATCAATGATTATGTGCTTTATGGAAAAGGGAAAGCTGAAGCTGTCATAACAGGTCTGTTTGCAGTGTGGAACACAGTGGAAATGCTCGAATTGATAAAATGGATAAGGTCTTTCAATATTGCACATCCAAATGGAATGGTTGAATTTGTGGGTATGGATGTTCAAAACCCACAACTAGCCATTGACCACCTTAATACCTTTTTAGAGCAGAAAGATACAATTCTTCAGAAAAAATCAGGTGAATTGGTGGCGGATATCAAACAAGAGTGGAGAAACAGCTACTTTAAAACAGATAGCATTTTAGCAAAATGGGACGAAAATGCGGCGACTAACTTTAATGTTATTTTGAGTAATAAAAATGAATGGCTGAGTGAATCTAAGAGTAGGTCAGATAGTTTAGAGGTTGAGTGGGCTATTAAGAACTCTCGAACAATAAAGCAATTTGTGGAAACTGCGCTAGGTGGAGTATATGAAGGTAGAGATAAAGCTATGGCTGAAAATGTCGAATGGATTATCAACCAAAGAAAGTCAAACGCAAGAGTATTAATTTGGGCACACGATTCTCACGTCAGTCGAGGAGATGCAACAGAAGCTGGTTTAAACTTTTTCTTTGGAAATTCAATGGGAGCCTACTTGTCTAAAAGGTTTAAAGAGGAATATCGGGCTTTCGGCCTTTCTACTTATCAAGGGAGTTGTTTAGGAACAGTTAGCTATAGCAATTTCAATCAAGTGCCATTTGAAATTTACACAAGTCCTGATGGAAGCCTTGATGAAGCTCTTAATAGCATATCAGATAGATTGAACAAGCAAAACCTAATACTGAATTTGAGGTCTTTCAAAAATAATTCACCAGAATTCGATTGGGTGAACAGAAAAAGACCTGTCAGATATGTGGGATACGTGGCAGAAGATTATGGCTTTGGTGGAAGATACTCGATACCCTATCAGTTTGATGGCATTGTATTTATAGATAAAACAAAAGCTTCTAGTAAAGTTAATTGACTACCTGAGAAATAGGGCCGCAATAATAGACAAGACCAGACATGTCATGTAGTTTTACCGCACCTGATCTTGGCCACTGAAAAAGATGCTGCATGGAGGCGGAAGCCACGTGACATGTCTACTCGCTGCCGCCATTCGAAGATCAAAGCAGCTTGAAAAAATTGAGCCGCAATAATAGTCCGGACCAGACATGTCATGTGTAATCTTGCCTCACCTAATCTTGGTCACTGAAAAAGATGCTGCATGGAGACGGAAGCCACATGACATGACTACTCGCTGCCGCCGTTCGAAGTTCAAAGTAGATTTAAAGAATAGAATATACTGGCACTTAGTTGATCGTACTATTTTGGAATTGGACTCGACCAAGGTTCGTATACCAACCAATCTTTACTTGAAATCGCGCTTGAACTATTTGTACAATTCTCGAATACTGCTAATCTTTCTACATGAGCATTTTCATGATCCTGTTGTCATAAAGAATGGCCATTACATGCCACCTTTCGTGCCGGGCTTCAATAATTACAGGAGGAGGTAATGGTGTAAGGAAGGCAATATGTGATAACTTCGCAGAGATGAAAGTCGTTGTACATATCCTGGACATGAAAGAAGGAGACGGTTTTAAAACGGCGAGCAAAATGACGCAAAAGCAAGAGAGCACTTTTTTTCAAACATGCGATGTATCGAAGTATGATGAAGTAGCAAAAGTGATGGCGGATAACAATGAAATCAATAGATGATAAAATATTCGAAAGTAAGCTGTGACAATTGGGGCGTCTATTTACTCGTATCAGCATCGTTTCTTGTATTTGCATGTGCTGGTAGTAAAGAGCAGAGCAAGTCAACAACGACGCAAAGACCCAACATACTTTTCATAATGTCGGACGATCATACTTCTCAAGCCTGGGGTATCTACGGTGGAATATTAGAGGAGTATGTCCAAAATGATAATTTGGAAAGACTCGCCAGAGAAGGCACCGTTCTGGAAAATTGCTTGGTGTCTAATTCCATCTGCACGCCAAGCAGAGCTGCTATTCTTACAGGCCAGTATAGCCATGTCAATGGCGTCAAGACTCTTGGTGCAGGATTATCCCCAGCCTACCATAACATCGCCAAAGACTTGCAACAAGGCGGCTATCAGACGTGCATCATTGGCAAGTGGCACCTAAAACAAGAACCGGCTGGCTTTGACTACTACTGTGTGTTGCCGGGACAAGGTGAGTACCACAATCCACGATTGAAAACCAAGGAAAATTGGGAGGATTATTATGGTGGTGGTAGGCCCTACGAAGGCTTTAGTACGGATATCATTGCAGACATGACCATTGATTGGATAGAACAGAGGGATCAAGAAAAGCCCTTCATGGCCATGTGTCATTTCAAGGCCACACACGAACCTTTTGATTATCCGGATCGATTTGCGGGATTGTACCATGATATGGAAATTCCAGCACCGAAGTCGCTGTATGATAATTCAGCAAAAACCACTGGTCGATCCTTTGTCGGGCAGTCTATCGATAATCTAACGAAGCGGTATCTGGATGCCACAGCAAATCCCGAAAAAAGGAGAGATTATATGAATTATCCAGCACTGCCATTTTCTGTGGAGGGACTTAGTCACGAAGAAGCGCGCTTCAAAACCTATCAAAAGATGATTAAGGACTTTATGCGATCAGGGGCAGCTGTTGACGATAATATTGGTAAGCTATTGGATTACCTGGACGAGTCGGGTCTGGCAGAAAATACTGTGGTGATCTACACAGCTGATCAAGGATACTTTTTAGGAGAACATGGTTGGTTTGACAAACGAATGATTTTTGAGGAGTCTATTCATATGCCATTTGTGATCAGATATCCGAAAGAAGTAAGGGCAGGTGCCAGAAATAGGGACCTTATTGAGAATGTGGATTTTTCTGCGCTATTTGCTGACTATGCGCAGATCGCGTATCCCAAAGATATGCAAGGGATAAGTTTTCGTAATAACCTGAAAGGGAATACGCCCGAATCTTGGAGACAATATGCCTACTACCGCTACTGGGATCACTCCAAACAGCGTCCTGGACATTTTGGGGTCCGCGGACAGAGATACACATTAGCCTTTTTTTATGGAAATGGCCTAGAGGAGGATCGAGCTGGCGAGCCGAGCAAATTCTGGGATTTCTATGATTTGCAGGTAGATCCACAGCAAAATCGTAATGCCTATGACGACCCACAATACCAAGAAGTTATAGCAGATTTGAAAAAGGAGATATTAGCTCAACGTGAAAGGTTAGGAGATACGGATGCCGATGATCCGGAGGTATTGGAAATTATGATGCAATACTGGGATGATTGATCAGGGCAAAGTCTATAACGCGTAGTACTCACCATCTTTTTTGAAATTGTTTTCATTGCATATTTATCTCCCGAAAATCTCCAACACCAAACCTTTTTTCATTTTTTCCTTGGGAAATTACGACGGGTGCAGAGTCACATCAATCAACGTACTTTCGTGTATGACTTGAAAGCAGGTAAGTCCAACCAGGGTCTGGATATGTCCATTTAGCAAATCAATCGGTTCACTCCGATAGTACATACCCATCACGTACGTATCAAAAATGTCAAAAGCAAACTTGGCGAAATCCTCTCCCTCCAACCAGTACAAAAAAGCGGCATCGCGGGCAAATCCAACAATCTTTTGATTATGGCGATGAATAATACCACCTGTTTTCGACTGCTCAATCCACTCCAAAGGTTCCCCATGGTTACTTTTGTTGCGGATAAAAAGGTCGCGTTCGTCGTCCATGTATGGTAGAATATCTTCCAGTTCCGGCATGGAATAATTGGTGGTATAGTCACGGGCCCCGGTAAAACGAACGGTAGGAATGGGAGCGATTAACTTGATTTCCTCTGTGGAGACCGACTGCTGCTTGCTTACTGCAAAACAGCACAAAAATGGCAACTTTTAGAGAATAGTTGGCATGCATAGGTGCCTTTCAAGTTTTCGATTGGAGGAAAAACTCCTGGTGTGCAACGCAAAAGATGACATCCACATTGGAAGCGACTGCCATCAGGTGCTCAAGTGCTCAAGTGTTTTAGTGTTCTGGTATTCAAGTTTTCTTTCTGGAGGAACATAACTTTCCTCACTTCCTCCGGCGAAGCCTTTCCTCATTTCTTCAATAATATCACCTTTGACATCTGTAACCCCGTTGCCTTGAAGGGAAGGGCCGTAACCCACCCACGTGAACAGTTGGCCTGCACGGGTGCCTTTTCATCTTTTCGATTGGCAGAACAATACTTCATTAAATGCTGTTTTCACTTTTCTCTTTTTCTTGTCTCAGCAAGAGTGCGCTAATTACATTGACCACGGCTCCTATTAAAAACACCATGAAGAACATCACAATTCCCTGAAACCAAGGTGCATATGCAAACTCAGGCATTTGCGCCAATTGTTGATTAAAGGCGATTAGGTCTGCTTGACTCAAATCGTTTCTTTGCCACTCTAAAAACTCATCCTTTTGAAATGCAAAGAAGAGCATACTATGAATTGCCATTACAATGGCAGCTATGATAGTAATACCCAACCCAATTTTAAAGGCTTGGGCAAAGCTCACAATCTCCTTGTTAAGCTTATCCCGAAAATATCTAACTCCGAAAGGAATACAAAGAAGTGATAAAGTAATTGAGATATAACCAAGAGCTTGCGAAACTTGCACTCCAAAGGTACGTGCCACAAGCAACCAGTTGAGCGTTCCCAAAGCGCTGGATATTAACCCACCGACTATTCCATATTTAATGATTAACCTTTTCATTGCATAAGTTTTGTGGTTATTATAATAATAGTCCACAATGTATTTAGCTTTTTTCGATCTTTCTGTGCTACTTTAGTAGGATTTTAGCTGTAAAAGGCAAAATCCTACTAAAGTAGGATAGCATAAAGTGTTTTTAGTGCGTCCCTGAGAGGACTAAATTATTCCAATGTCTGTCCCAACTTTGACTGCTTCTGTTCTTCTTTTAACATTAAGCTTTTTTAATATTTTTGAGACATGACTTTTTACAGTTGTTTCTGCAATGAATAGTTGATTTGCAATCTCCTTATTAGATTTCCCATCTGCAATAAGATTCAACACTCTTAGCTCCTGTTTGCTTAGACTTGATTTTGCAAGTTTTTTCCTACGTTTTTCTTTTTCAATAAGGAGATACTGCTTCATAAATATTCCAAGTACCAAAAACAATATACCTGATATTACAGGGTAAATGTTCTCATTCCCTCCTAATGCAAAGAGCGACCATTTCTCTATCTGAAAAAGCAGAAGTATAACTACGCTTAAGCTTCCAAATATTACTATTGTCTTTTGTATCTGACTCAATGAAACCGGTGTTTTGTTAGTGCTAATGTTTCTTCAATTATCGATATTCGTGAAATGTACACCGCGCAGGCGTTAGCCTATGTTGCGATACATAGGGTGTGTGTCTTGAATGGTTACCAATCATTCTAGCAAAAGTACCGAGAAATGAAATACTTGTCGGGTGAAAGTCGCTACTAGGCGGGATTCTGGCTATGACTGAACGATCCGTAAGACTGTGATGGAATCACAATAGGGAAGGAGCCGAAAGCAATCTTGCGGGTGTGTGGTAAGGCGTAAGGTCAATTCGAGCACCATTTGACGACTAAGTCAAGCATATAGCCCAGACGATGCATGTCTGGATCAATGACAGGCAGGAAGGTTAACCGGTGACTGCAGGGTCCGAAGTTTGTGATACTGACATTCGTCGTCAGTGAAGCTGGACCAAGAACAAGAGACCCCGGAGGGTAGAGTCCGCGCAGGACTTTAAGGAAGAGTCGTTTCCATTGCCACCCTCGCACTTCGTGGTTCCTTCGCTTCGGTGTCTACTGGACACCGCCACTTGCTTGGGTCGCTCAGTCGTATCGTGGGAAGGAACCGCGCCCAGCAGATGGGAGGCCAATTTTGTTTTAGATATATTCTTAATCTAATTCAATGGTTTCGGAATTTCGGATAGACCTCGCCCACTCCATTTTTTCATTGAGCACACTCGTTTCTACGATACACGACGGTCATCTCCGATAGGTAGCTGACGTGGACATCGTCTGGCGGTGCTTTGAATGGTTAATCGCAGGAAGCTGTAAAAATATCAATGTTTTCTTCTTCTGAAATGTATTCATAATTTACAACTGCTCCGACTATTATTTTTATACATTATTAGCACCCAGCACAAGTATATTCTTTTTATTCAATTTTAATGTCCTGCGATTACAAGGTTTTTCCATTCTTCGATGACATTTATTTTCGGTTTTGATCGATAATATATATAGCCTTTTTCCCTAGCATTGGAGTTTTGAATGCTATCAATCAGGATCATTTCTGCAAACCATTGGGATTTATCCTGTTTTCTGTCATCTATCAAGATTTGATTGTCAAAGTCTACATCTTCTTTGGCCCAAAAAATATAAGAACCATTTAAACTATATGCCTCGGGTAAGTCTAATTTTTTATGGTAGTAATTTAATGAAGCGGCATGCCCATATGATCCACCATAAATCATGCATTTTTCCCTTCGTTCCTTGGGCAGAGAAGCATATAATTTTGATACTTTTTGAGCTAATTCTTTCCATCCGTGCATATCAGCAATATCTTGAGGAAGATTATAGTATTTACCATCCTCCCACCGTAATATGTAATTCATACCATAGGTTTCAGAAAGGTAACTGGTATAATTTTTCAAATCATCAGTCCTTAAAATTGGAATGGAAATCGGATAGAATGGTAAAGTAAAAAGTAACGCCAACACCAGAATCCCAGACTTAATGGGAGATGATTTTGTAAAATGCTCAATAGCAATTCCTCCGAAGGGGAAAAGGATAAGAAAGGCTCCTAGGGTATAGTAGGATTTACCTTGCAAAAGTCCTATGAGTAAAAGAGTTGCTAGGAATGCTATACCAATACTTCGATATTTTGCAAGTTTCTCTATTGCGAAAAGTCCAATTAGGCCGACCAACCAGAAGATAGTAAACCCTTTATGAGCGATAATTTGAGAGCTTAAAAAACCTGACCAATCGGTGTGCACTAACTGGGTTTCACTGAGCTCTCTCATGTGAGTTATCAACGGAATTCCATGATTAATTTGCCATACAATGTTTGGAAGGGAAATTAGAAAACCGATAAATATGGCCATCAAGAAATCCTTACTTTTTAATAGATTTCTCTCTTTGGTCAATAGCATTCCTGCCAAAAGCGCGGCTAAATAGAAGATAACGGAATATTTGGCCAATAAACCGAGCCCTATAAAAATTCCAAGAATATAGTAGTTTGAGTTTTTACAATTTGTGATGATTCGAACTAGAGCATAAGCAATGAGGAACCAAAAGAGTTGATTAAAAGAAACTGGCTGAAAAAGTGTATTTGAACCGAGTAGTGAAGGACTCAAAAGTAAAGCCGATCCGGTCAAAATTAAACTCCAAGTCCCACCTCCTAATTCTTTAACTAATTTACAGGCAAGCATAATAATAATTGCGCCAGCAATGGCCGGAAATAACCTTATCGCAAAGGGGCTCCCACCTATGATGTCGGCCAATTTGCCAATAAATGGGGTTAACGGAGGAACTTCATAATATCCCCAAGCGAGATGCTTGCCTTGATCAAAGTATAGATATTCATCTCTGTGAAGTTCATAGTTATTGATTGTGGAAAAGTGTAGAATTAATTTGGCTGTTCCAAAAAGGTAAATGAGTAATGTTTCCTTATTTTTCAGCATGGGAATTCTTATTTTATTGGTGCTAACGCTCATCCTAGTAAAAGTACCAAGAAAGGAAACACTTGTAGAATAAAAGTCTCTACTGTGCAGGATTCTGGCGATGACTGACCGATCCGCAGGAATTATGATGGAATCACAGTAAGGGAGGAACCGAAAGCAAACCTTTCAGATGGGCGGTAGCGTCAATGCGAATACCATCTGACGACAAAGCCGCGCAGCAGAATCAACAAAATTCTTCATCGGTATACGCCTACTTTGAAATGGGATTGCTCAAGTTTGATCAAGCTGGAAAACATACGATCTCCGTGTCCTTTATTGAAGGAGATATGGAAAGTGTGAGCCTAAAGGAAATTCGACTTACATCCTTGGAAAGTTTGGAGTAAAATGATTTCTACAAGTAATCGCATCTACTCCAGGAATCCAAAGTCTAATGAGCGGAAGATCAGCATATCTGACGCGTAGTACTCACCATCTTTTTTGAAATTGTTTTCATTGCATATTTATCTCCCGAAAATCTCCAACACCAAACCTTCTTTCATTTATTCCTTGGGAAATTACGACGGGTACAGAGTTGTGTAATTTCCATTCCCCAGCTTTCTGCTCCAGGACAACATTCCCCTTTTCCAACGCAGAAATGGAAAGTCCATTTGCATCAAGCTCTGTGCCGTTGCCCATAAACAATACAAAATCACCATTCTTTTCATTGCCTACCAGGACATAATTCGCATCGGACGACATGTTATTATACGTTGCTTTGTTTCCTCCAAACGATGAGAAAATAAAGTCTTCACGACCAGATTTGTGGATAATGTGCAGTCCCGCAAATTCCTTGTTTTCGTTTTCATCATCAAAGCTTTGTATAGATGAAATGCTTTTTCCTTCTACCGATGTAAATGGTTCAAAAACGGATATAAAGGGATGCTCCCAGGCTTCCCCATGTTGACGAGCCGCAAGGGTTAAATACGGTTCCTTTCCTACATCGTAAGGTAGGCCACCATTGCCACGGAAAGCCCTATTGGGTGGTGATTTTATAGCAAACACTTCGCGTCCTTCTGTGCCTTTCATCCAAAGGTTCATCAGAACATCAGCCTCTCCCTCGGGCATGTCAATCTTCCATTCGGCCTGGTAGTCTTTGTTGGTGCGAATAGATTTCTTATCCCACATATAATCTAACGCATACAAATGTCCTCCCGCAAATCCCATTTCTTCGCTGGGCTGAAGTGCTAATGGATTGCCATCTGCATCCATAATCTGCATACTTTGCCCCAGGTTATGATAAAAATAATCGTGAAATTTATCTCCGCTACGCTGTTTCCTGGAACGAAAAACATCCACATAGTATCCAGTTGTTTCGCCTGTTCTAACGATACTCACTGTGCGGTTTTGGTCACTGCGGCTTTCTGGTTCTAAAAAATAGACATCTGAATACGTAATGCCGGCATAGTAGCCATCTCGTTGTTCAGATTTTGGATATTCTCCCACTAGGTCGAAAGCATGATTGCTTAGCATTTCGGTATACGAAGAAGTCCCGTCGACCATGACTGTATTGTGTGCTGGAAACTGAGAATAATATTCCAGATAAATGGGCTGCAGATAACCTGCGCCCCTTCCTGGGTCAGCACCCTGGACAAAGTTTTTTCCATACAATTCCATATTGATTCCATTGGCATGCATGTGGTTGCCCAGCGAAGCATTTAGAGAAACCATAAAGCCATCTTTGCCCAGACCATTACGTTGTACATGCCAGCTCACATTTGGGGCATAAAATGTTTGCGTGAGGTAGTCGCTCCATTCACCAGATTGATAGTCGGGGTTTAACTGCAGAGGTTTGCTGCTAAAAAACGATGAAATATCTGCCCTTTTGCTTTGTTGTGTGCCAGTTTCATCATCAAGTTTGAACAAGCGGTACAATGCGGTAAATTCTCTCTCCATTTTTTCATCGCCATTATTTTGTGCGATTCTGACCATGTCGCTCATAGCATTGGTAGAAAGTGAACCGTAATATGAATCTCCAAAAGCCACAGTTTGTCCGTTTGGAAATAAATATTGGGGTAACATTTTCACGGCCTTTTTCATTGTCGGCGTATATGGCAAAATACTGTAGTCAAAAGTATGCTGGAAATCCCCAATAAAATCCGTCAGGTCTTTCGTTACTCCGATGGAGTAGCCTGGACATTCAGCCCATACGCCATTGTCTTCATCATAGCCATACTCCATAAACTCGGTCAAGGACCACTGTCGGGCTGAAGTCACGTTTAAAATAGTATTGATATAATGTGCTCGCCCCTTTCCATCTTGATAAGATGCGTCGTTTTGTAAAACCATGGCAGCCTTTAACACAATTTTGGCCTGATGTAAGTTCCAGTTGTTTTGAGGCACTCCATTTTTGATAATCTGGTCGGTCCATTTTTTTATGGTTGCATCGTACGTCCCAATTTTATCGGAATGCTTTTGCTCGATATATTGATGGAGAAAGTCATACAATTCGGCCACTTCAATCAGGGTGCTTTCGTGTATGACCTGAAAGCAAGTAAGTCCAACGAGGGTTTGGATATGCCCATTAAGTAAATCGATGGGTTCGCTACGGTAGTGCATGCCCATCATGTAGGTATCAAAAATGTCGAAAGCAAATCTGGCGAAGTCTTCATCTCCCTCAAGCCAATACAAGAAGGCTGCATCACGAGCAAATCCAATAATTTTTTGATTGTGCCGATGAATAATTCCACCTGTTTTCGACGGCTCAATCCACTCCAATGGTTCCCCTTTCTTGCTTTTATTGCGAAGGAAGAGACCGCGTTCGTCGTCCATGTAAGGAAGAATATTCTCCAGATCCGGCATGGCATAATTGGTGGTATAATCGCGTGCCCCGGTAAATCGAACGGTTGGAACCGGAGCTTGACCGTCGGCGTGCGAATAGTATACTCCATTGATGTAAATGTTGGTAGCTTTCGTTTTCCAATACATCTGTAGACGCGACACCATCCAGTCTGGATCGTTCATATGGCGTTCTACATGCTGATCAACCCGGTCATGAATCCCGGAAAGCACGTCGATTGCCCATTCTTCCTCTTGTACTATACTGGTAAGATTTCCTTTTTCAGCCTGTGTGATATATATGCGTGGATGGCTTTGTTCCATAAACTTGGGAAGAGGGATTTTACTTATTTCCTGTGCTGTGCTCAAGCCTCCCAGGCCGACCAGAATAATTACCGCGGCGATTCTTAATGTCATTTTTCGAGTTTAATCATGAACCATTTCTCAATGGCATCGCCGTTTGCATTTTTTCAATTTGAAGGATCATTGACATCAATCATCTGCTATAAACCTTAAAATCTTTGTATCGTGCTGATCGTGTAAAC
>CAJQNM010000406.1 GCA_905479665.1 uncultured Saprospiraceae bacterium | reverse complement strand
ATCTTTTTGCGACTAAAGATAGATCTGGAAATGATCATTCTTATTTGGAATATTTTTTTCGGATTGATCCCGTATCTTCCTGCGAATAAACATTTTTTCCCAAACCTAGATGCAAAAATCTCAACAGCTAACGGAATACATCTCTGAGCTCGAAGCACAACGGGTGCTTGTGCAAAGAAAGCGAAGTCGACTCATTCCCTTACTGCTGCTGGCGCCCATCACAGCTGCAGCAATTGGTGCCGTCCTCTATGGGCTGGCTATTGGTATTGTTGCTGGCATTCTGGGCATCATCGGTTCCCTTGTAGCGGGTGTTACGGAAATTGCCACACCATGGAAGAGAATCAAGCACTCATTCAAAAGCAGTGTTCTTGCCGATTTTATGACTCGGTTTCATCCGGGTGTGGAGTATGAATATTCGCCCAAAAGAAAAAGGGTCAAGTCGATACTTAAGGAGTCAAAGTTGGTTTCTGCAAGTAACTTCTTTGAGCAAGATGTGATTCAGGGTCGGCATCGTTCCAGTCAATTTTATCTTTCGGAGATCCATCTTAAACAAAATTCTGGAAAGTCTTCGCATACCGTTTTCAAGGGCATACTGTTTAACTTTACCATCCCGGGAAAAAACTTTCCCAAATCTCGGATCCAAACCAAAGCCAATTTACTAAAGCGATGGTTTTCCGGATTTGTGCGTGATCCCCAATATGGATTTTGGTATGAGTCTGAAGACATGCCTCAGTTTCTGGAGGAAATGAAGGTTCTTTTTCCTTTTATCAGACACCTCATGGATCATCAAGGTGATGTCAGACTAAAGGCCGAAGGCAATGAAATTACGCTCCTGCTTGAGTCTGACATGAAATTTCTGGATGATCCAAAACCCAAGCTAGGGAGATCTTTTGATAGCCAAACGTATTTTCAAAATATTGGTCAACAAGTGAATTCTCTACTTTATATATTGGATGCCATGGTCGATGGTTTAGATACCTCTGAAATAGAAGATCGCCTCGAGTTGTCCGCACTTGAGAAAATTCCAAGAGAGAAAATTTTGGAATCATGATCAGGAGATTCCAGTTACGAGGATATGGATCTTGTGTAGGTATGCTTGAAGCAAGTTGGATTCGAAGTCTCGGACCATTGCATTTGAGGTGGGACTATTTCCGCGATTTTGGCATCACATTCATCAAATAAAAGGTCAAGCCCTGTGGATTTGGGTGTTCATCTATTTCGACGACTTGTCCTCGTTTATTTTGGTAAACATCAAACTCGAGACCGTCATAGGTCCTCATACCGATGGGTTTGTATTTTTTGAGAAATTCTTTTTTGAGCTCCGTGAAGTGTTCTTGATCTGAGGTACTGTAGGTAAGAATCTCATCGCAAGAATTAAAACTGATTATTTCTACCCAGTGCCATTGTGAGTCACTAATAAAATTTTGACAGGCTGTGTAGGTGCGGTATTCACACTTCTCTTTGTCGCCTTTGATGTCGAGCAATTTGGCATTGTGTTGAGTTAATAGTTTGTTCTTCTTCGGAAAGGAAGCTCGGGCGACTTGATTGATTTTTCGGATTTGAAGCATTTCGCACTGCGCGGTTACCACGCCACAAATCATCAGGTTGAAGCCCAATAATAGCAGGCAACCAATAGTCTTCGAATATGGCATTCTTAATTCAAATTTCTACGCGGGAAGATACAGTAAAAGTAAATTTACAACTATAGATCAGGTTCCATACCTGATAATTTTTATTCAGATAGTTCGGAATAGATTTAGAACTGTGACCTGGCCGGATGAAAGCGCGGATTTGTTGGAAGGGACGTATAGCTCAGGTTCCATACCTGAGATTTTATTCAGATTGAAATCTGCCGGGCTTGCCCTCTGGGCTTGGTAATTCCTACCCTCTTTTTTTCTCCGCGAAAGCGTTTTCCTCTTTCTTCCCCGCGAAGCGCTCCCCGCCAAAGCGGAATCCCTACTTATCAAACTCCATCAACCCAAACCTCCTGGGTTGGTGCACATTTTTCATATGGCCAACGGGAAAAATAGTCGATGTGGATCTCCTCTTGCCTTCCAGGTCATTGCGCTCCTGCCGTATGGCCAAAAATGCCCATTGATTTCCTACAGCCACGGGACTAAATTTGTCCATACCGCGAAATAATTTCCACGGAATAGCAAATTCCATCGTCCAGCCGCGATCAAGGTCCGAATGATCATTAATGGTTCCGTCTACGGTCACTTCTACTTGATACTCAGGGTCGAATGCGTAGACTGCACCACGCTGACCCTGATAGATTTCACTGAGATGAATAAAATCATTGGAGGCTTTATATAAGTTCACCTCAAATCCATAATGCATCTTGAGGCTATCGGGAGCGGGAATCAGAAATAGCTCGGCACAATCGTCCAGGTAAGGCTGCCCATCCCGTTTTGTTTCTCTCGCGGTGATGTACTGGTCTTCACAAGAAAAATGAGCGTAGAGATTTTCGTCATCCCATAGCATTCGGAAGACTGTGTTTTGCTGATCCGTCGGTTTTTCAATGGCGTAAAAATATTCCAGTGATCGGGCCTCCGTCTTTTGCCATGCGGCTTCATCCATGCGCCCATCTATGGTGATTGCTTCCGTGGTGTGGGCGATTTTATAGACCGGTAGCTCTCCCAGAACCAGTTCTTTTTCCTGGGCATACAGAGGGTTGGTTAAGAAGCAGACGAAGTAGAATAGCCAGTATGTACTTTGTTTAGGCGTTTCCATTTGCAATTCTTGATAACCCATTCAAAGAAGATACAAATCTATTGGAGACTCTAGTGAAGTCTGGAGCGATTGTCTTTAGGGCAGCTCCAATATCGAGTACCCAGCTCGAAGCTTGGCGATGTAGAGTACATTCAGATACGAGCACTCCTATCCTAAAATTATTTCTGCTTTGTTTGCAGCAGCAAAACAAAAACGCAGTAAATTCAAGGAATGATAGATATCAGACTATTTGCCCTGTCTTTACTGCTGAGTTTCGCAGGCATTTCTGAAACAACAGCACAGGCTCTAGCTGTACCAGAAACTACTTTAAGATTAACTCTTGGTGAAGACAATCCACGAAATAGTGAAGGAGATTTTGTAATCCTGGAGGATAGTACTATTCTTTTTGTCTATACGCACTACTATGGGAAATCTTCCAGTGACCATGCCACGGCTTATCTATCCAGTCGCATTTCAAGAGATGGTGGACGTACCTGGAGTGATCGAGATGAAAAAGTACTAGAGAATGAAGGTGGATTGAATGTGATGTCTGTATCCTTACTCCGATTGCACTCCGGAGAAATTGCTCTTTTCTATTTGCGAAAAAATTCCACGGCCGATTGCATTCCGATGATG
>CAJQNM010000405.1 GCA_905479665.1 uncultured Saprospiraceae bacterium | reverse complement strand
CGACTCGAGGAGAAGATTGAATAGTGGTGGCTGCCGGAGGTGCTGTATTGCAGGACGTAAATATGATCGCGCAAAAGATGATGGGAGTAAATCTCACTATCGTGTAGGATAAGATTTTATTCATGGTAGACAAAGCTGGGTAAAACAAATTGATTCAAGCCTCAAAGATAAGACGATCAATTAGGTAACCTTGGTAAGAAAGTCTGGTGATGGGTCCTTTATGAAAAACCTGAAGTTAAAACCTCTCAGAATGCCTTATTCGGAAATATCCAGAGGCTCAACTTTATCAAGGCATTGCGTAACTTAATGGGCATGAAGTCCAATTCAGCATTCCTATTGGTCTTGATCGGACTGATGCTTGCATCTTGTGGATCAGCTTTACCTTCAGAGATCGAACAGGCTTATGCAGTACTACCAGATAAATTGGATTTTAATTTTGATGTGCTCCCCATACTGTCCGACCGTTGCTTCGCTTGCCACGGCCCTGATGAAAATGCCCGCGAAGCTGACTTCCGACTAGATGCAGAAGAATATGCCTTTGCCACGCTAGTCAACGGCAAACAACCTTTCGCCAGAAAAGATCCAGATGCAAGCGAGGCGATTATGAGAATCTTGGCCGAAGACCCTGAGTTGATGATGCCACCACCAGAATCAAAACTGGTGCTGACCAACAAGGAGAAAGCGATCCTAATCAAGTGGGTGGAAGATGGAGCTGAGTGGAAAGAACACTGGGCATATACCCAACCCAAAAAGACGGAAGCAGATTTGACGGCTGCGGCCGCCATCGACCACTTCATCCAGGAAAAATTGACCCTCGTAGGTCTGGAAAAATCTCCAGAGGCCGACAAAGAAACGTTGATACGTCGCCTTGCTTTCGATCTTACCGGATTGCCTCCTTCGCTTGAAGATATCGATGCCTTCCTCAGCAACACCTCTGATGATGCGTATGAAACACTCGTTAACAAATTACTGGCGTCGAGTGATTTTGGCGAACGCTGGGCTTGGGAATGGATGGACATTGCGCGTTATGCTGACACGAATGGTTTTCAAGGTGATCCGACCCGAAAAATGTGGCCCTGGCGTGACTGGGTGATCAACGCCATCAATGAAAATATGCCCTACGATCAATTTACGGTCGAGCAGCTGGCTGGCGATCTCCTTCCCAATGCGAGTAACAATCAAATTCTGGCGACGGCCTTTAATCGCAACCATATGTACAATGGCGAAGGAGGCCGAATACCCGAAGAGACTCGCGTCGAAAATGTATTTGATCGAGTAGAAACATTCGGGACCGTATGGCTAGGACTAACTCTAAATTGCTGTCGCTGCCATGATCACAAATATGATGATCTAAGCCAGGCAGAATACTATCAATTTTATGACTATTTCAATCAGACATCGGAAGGTGGGATGGGTCGGAGTGGCCGGGTACCTCCAGTACTTGATCTCAGTGGAGAACTCGAATTGGAAGAGGTTGCCGAGATCTCTGCCATGTTGGAGGGTATCGGAAAAGAGGTAGAAGCTTTTGAGGACAAGATCTTCCCTCGTGAGTCTGGGCCTGCGTCAGAATCTCCCGCCGCCGACACACTCAACGGCGATGATGCCTATTCGCTTTCACTGCCACCAGCCAAGCGTGGATCTTACTACACCCGCCTGCTGAGAAATTCCTTCCAGGCGGCGAACCCAGAATATGCTGCATTGTTAGACCGCCTACGTGAAACCCTAGCGGAGTATGATGAGCAGACCAAGGAAAATCTGCAAGTCATGGTCATGGACCACCTGGAAGTGCCCCGAGCCAGCTTTGTTTTATCCAAAGGAGGATATGATCAGCCATTGGAGCAAGTCAAAGCTGATATTCCACAAGCTATTCCGGCACTGGGTCACGAGATGATCGATGATCGTCTCACCCTAGCCCGTTGGCTGGTCGACGAAAAACATCCGTTGACTGCCAGGGTCACAGTAAATCGATTTTGGCAGGCCATTTTTGGCACTGGGTTGGTCAAGACCATTGAGGACTTTGGCGTGCAGGGAGAAAAACCATCGCATCCCCAATTGCTCGATTGGCTGGCGGTTGACTTTGTCAAAAATGACTGGGACGTCAAAGAGCTGCTCAAGCAAATCGTCCTCTCGAAGACCTATCGACAATCGTCGATGATCGATGAGGAGGTGGCTGAAATAGACCCTGAAAACAAATGGCTATCTCACGCTCCACGTTACCGTATCGCCTCTTGGAAGATCAGGGATCAAGCATTAAAATTAAGTGGACTCCTAGTGAATGAAATAGGAGGGCCGTCGGTAAAACCATACCAACCCCCAGGTATTTGGGAAGAAGCCACCTTTGGTTTTCAAAAATATGTGCAAAACCATGGCGACTCATTGTATCGCAAATCGCTTTACACCTTTTGGCGCCGCATCGTGGGTCCAACCATGTTTTTTGATAATTCTGCACGACAGACGTGCTCGGTAGATAAATACCTAACCAATACTCCGATGCATGCTCTGGTTACACTCAATGACGTAACATTTGCAGAGTCTGCGCGAGTCTGGGCAGAAAATTTATTATTCCTAGAAAACAAATCTATACGAGAACAAATCGCTCAAGGGTTTAGAATGGCAACCAGCAGACATGCGAAACAGGAAGAGATTGAAATACTTTATGAGCGATATCAAAAATTAAATCAGGAATATTTGGAGCAACCCCAGGAAGCCCAAGAAGTAATTAGCATAGGTGAATATCTCGTAAATAAATCATTGCCAGCACACGAATTGGCTGCGATGACCGGCATATGCAGTATTCTATTAAATATGGATGAAACCCTAACGAGACAGTAATGCATCCCTATATTAATCAACAGAAAAACATAACCAGACGTCAATTTTTTGGAAAGTCTGCGGTTGGAATCGGCCCTGCCGCGCTCAGTGGGTTACTGGCGCAAGAGGCCATGGCCAATTCGGTTGAAAACTTTATTTCCTCGGGGGCCTTGCCGCACTTTGCACCAAAAGCAAAACGCGTCATTTATTTATTCCAGA
>CAJQNM010000404.1 GCA_905479665.1 uncultured Saprospiraceae bacterium | reverse complement strand
AATTGCCCATACGGCCACGCAATCATGTCGCTCTATTTTCCATCGCAGTCATCTATCTGCTTCTACTTGCCACTTTTGGCTATCGAGTAGGTGATCAAGATCTCTGCGAAACGTCCGCTTACGCACTCCAGATCAACGATCAACACCTATTCCTTAACGATTTCTACCTCACTCATCTTCAACAGAGTCCACTGAACGAGCGCTACCCCTTTGCTTTCCTTCTCGCCAAGTTGGGGCCCGGTAGCGAATGGATGTATTTCCTCCTGCATGCCCTCTGCACGATCCTTCTCCTTGCGGGACTATGGAAGACGGCTGGGCTCTTTCTAAAGCAATCATTCTGGCAAATCATATTTCTTGGTGCAGTATTGATATTGACCTACGGAATGACGCTGGGTGGCAATGAGATCTGGTACAATTATGTGATGCCAAGCCTTCCGGCGAAAGCCATCGGTATCTGGGCGATTTACTCCATACTTGTAGAAAAGCGCTTTATCGGGTATAGCCTGTTGATTCCAGCCACCCTATTACAGCCTATCGTTGGCGCTCAACTGGCCCTGCTTTTTCTGATCAGCGACATCTGGAACTGGGCCGCGTC
Source organism: uncultured Saprospiraceae bacterium (assembly GCA_905479665.1). Lineage (GTDB taxonomy): Bacteria > Bacteroidota > Bacteroidia > Chitinophagales > Saprospiraceae > CAJQNM01. The sequence goes on along the minus strand of CAJQNM010000404.1, from coordinate 2,259 downwards.
GAAAAAAATTCCGACCAAAAGTGGTATTGTCCCGCCCCTGTTATATGGCGCAACAGGTGGGCTCTGGGTCATCTTGATTTTTATCGGACAGCAAAAGGGTCAAGCGGTTTTGACGTCACCAGAATTCTTTGCCATCATGGAGACTCGGTTGGCACATCATTTCTTTCCCTCCTACTTTCCAGTCAGTGCATGGTTCAAATTTTTAGCCCTTTTTCTCTTGGGAATATGGAGTTGGCGCACTGAAAGTGTCCAGATCTTTCGGATGGGAATAGTCTGCTTAGTAGGATGGATCTTGTATTCCATGGGAGTGGAAGGGGCCGAATCTTCTTTGGTTGCCTCGCTGCAATGGTTCAAGACAAGTATCTGGATAAAAGCACTGGCAGTGTTAGGCATCGTCATCTTGTTTGAGAGGTACTTTCCACTGAGGATCCAGCCTTTCTTCTCACCTCTTCTCTTAACTCTTTGCCTCATCTACAGTGGATCGCAGCTGATCGGCGTCATTGAATTTCCTCGAAATCGCACCTTTCATTTTCCCTGGTCAGACCATCACTCCCCAGAAATCGACATCGCCGAACTCGCCAAACTGCATACCGCACAAGATGCTTCATTTATCCTCCCTCCTGATCTGACCACCTTGCGCTTCTTTGGCCAGAGGAGTGTCTATATTGATTACAAAAGTAATTTACATACACATGCCTATCTTTCTGAAGCTGAGCAACGTAGGGAAGATATATATGGGCTCGACCTCACCCTGCGACGATCCGGTCAGGATCTGATGAGGGCGATGAAGATGCACTATGAAAACCTAACGGCAGTGGAGCTAGCAGCACACAAAGCAAAGGGAGCTACACACATGATAAGGTCTCCTGAAAATCCTATGCCATTGCCGGTCATCAGCAGAAACGACGCATACCTTATTTATCAACTATGAGCTGCCTACCAAACTATTTCTGTGTTTCGTTCGTCTAATGGGCTAAAGGACGTTAAGCAATGAAAGCTCTGATTATCGTTTTAATCGTACTGGCTGGATGTGGCAAAGAAGAATTGGTACTTCAGACCGAAGTACCGCAATGCATTCAAGACCTACTGGATGAAAAAGAAAACCAGAGGATCCTCAAGGTACTAACCCAAGTAGTAGATGGAGACCAGCATTATTGGCTCAATACCGATAGTCGGTTTGTGGATGGGATTGAAGTGATCGTGAGTAGCACATGTGATACATTGTGCACGATAGGGGGTTTTCGAGTAGCACCAAAATGTGCAGAGGAGTATGATGATTCAGCTTGGACCGAGATTTATAGGAAGCCGAAGTAGGTCATCTAATATTCCGAATATTAGCTGTTAATCACCTCCATGTGCTGGAAAGTGCAATAGGGACGATTGGCAGGAGATTTATAGCAAGACTCCGTAGCGACACCTGGGCTAAAGTGCTTGGGGCAAATTCTCTCTTTCCTCAAAATGATCAGAGATCCTTCTAGCTAGAGCCGGATCGCTCGGTCTTTCGCACCATCCCTCCAGCACGACACCCATCTCATCGATCAGCACATATCTCGGGTAGCCACTGATCTTATATGATCTTTTCAGTTTCTGATCCCACTGCTCGTTGCTGTATAGAGGGATCCCAACGAAGTCATTCTGTAGGTTTTTCCAGGTTTCCCGATCGGATTTCATGCACACTTGCAACACCTCGAAATCTTTATGTCGAAATGCCTCTAGCAGGGCTTTCGTATGGGGTAATTCCAGTTTACAAAACTTGCACCCCACGAACCAGAAATCCAAAAGGACTAAGCTGCCTCGGTAATCCGAAAGTGAGACCAAACTATCGTTCCGATCAAGGAGATGAAGGGCCGGGGCGGGTGCTCCACTTAGCTGATTGTACTTCGCTTCAATGCGATCAAGATACGGCTGCATAGCCAAAGAGATCCCACTTCGCACCTTGGAAATGAGGGTGTCAGGATAATATTGACTAGATCTTTGCATCAAATAAAAGAGGGAACACTTGTAGACATCCCGCATTCTATCATTAGGAATTAAATCGCTCTTTTGGTTAAAGAGATCCATACGATCTATCGGCTCTCCTTCATATATATCGACTGAATCTGGCTCCATCTCAATGAATCTGGGCAAGGACCTTACAAAGAATGGTGTGGTCATTGCCAGTTCATCGTTTAGGTCAATTCCCGCATTTTCAAGGTCGAAAATGCCATCCAAAGTGTCTTTCATACCAAATAGTACTCGTCGAACACGCGGTGCCCCTGC
>CAJQNM010000403.1 GCA_905479665.1 uncultured Saprospiraceae bacterium | reverse complement strand
GTGACGAGTATGAAGAAATGTCTGCAGAGCCCTATTACCATGTCGGGCCAATGGATATCTTTCCGGAGGAGTTTCCCCGTTTTTTGATAGGAAATCCGGAGATCCGTGCTATTTTCCATCGGCTTCATGGAGATCTTTTTGATGTTGGTTTTTGGCGTGATATGCAAAAAAGACTGAAGCGCGGCGAAATCGTAGATGTTTTTCCATATCGTGAGCTCAAGCGGCTGGAAGCTAAGATCGGAGTTATTTCATGATTTGCTGTTGGAGAGAGTTCCTATCTTTCGAAATGCAAAAGCGAAACATAAAAATATTGAATCGAACCTCTCTTTCACTGATCTGTTGCTGTAGCCTACTCACCATGCAACTAGTCGCTCAATACGTTCCTTCTAAGATGGAGTGGGAGAGTAGGGCGCCACAAGATGTCGGTTTTGACGCTGCTTTACTGCAATCTGCAGTCGATTTTGCCCAAGAAAATGAATACACTGGATCTCACGATTTGCGCATGGCTATTCTCAAGGGCTTCGAACGCGAACCCTATCATGAGATTTTAGGGCCAACCAAAGATCGCGGCGAGCCTGCAGGAATGATACTTAAGGATGGCTACATCATCGCTCAGTGGGGCGATACTCGACGGGTTGATATGACCTTTAGCGTGACGAAAAGCTATCTCTCAACGATTGCTGGACTCGCAATCGACCAAGGGTTGATCAAGAGCGTCGATGATCTTGTGTCTGATTATGTATGGGATGGGACCTTTGCTGGCGAACACAACAGTTCGATCCGTTGGAGAGATTTGCTGAACCAAAGTTCAGACTGGACCGGAGAGCTGTTTGATGTCAAGGATTGGGCCGACCGTCCTCCTCGCGAAGGAGATGTGGATGACTGGAAGATGCGCAAGCTTATGAAGCCCGGAACAAACTTTGAATACAACGATGTGCGGGTAAATGTCCTGGCCTATGCGTTATTGCAGGTATGGCGTCAATCGCTCCCCAGTGTGCTCAAAGAGCAGGTTATGGATCGCATAGGAGCCACTTCTACCTGGCGGTGGTTTGGCTACGATCACTCTTGGGTAAATGTTGATGGGATGAAGTTGCAATCCGTGAGTGGAGGTGGACATTCAGGCGGCGGAATTTTCATCAATACGGAAGACCATGCACGGTTTGGGTTGCTCTTTGCCCGGGATGGAAAATGGAAAAATGATCGAATCCTTAGCTCCAATTGGATACGTAGTGTGCAGAAACCTTCTCAGGCGAATGCCGCCTATGGTCTCATGTGGTGGCTCAATCAAGAGCCACGCAAATTGGTGGGAGTACCCGATCATATCTATTATGCCGCTGGATTTGGAGGCAATTACATCATCATTGATTCCGAGCAGGATTTGGTGATCGTGACGCGCTGGCTCGAACCATCTGAAATGGCAGAAATGACCAAACTTGTAATATCCGCGCAACAATGAGACTCACCATTCAGGCTCGGGTGGCCGACCTTCAAGAAGCGATTGATTACTTCCTACAGCTTGGATATGAAGTGCGGAAGAGAGATGACGAACAGGCAATTGCTGCTGATAAAGGTGTCATCATTGAATTGACCTCCAAGCCCAAGGATCGCACAGCTTTAAAATTCTATTCTTCCCAAATTCGGACAAGTAAGGGAGATGTTTTTCTTGACCCCGATGGAAATAAGATCATTCATTCTCCAGAAGATAGTGCTCCAGCGCGCAGTACCATGACCTCCGTGCTTGGCAATAGTATGGGCATTGGCCTGGAGTGTTTTGACTTGCAGAAAAGTGCTGACTTTTATACCAGTTTGGGCTTAAGGACATTACAAGGATCAGTCACTCAGGGTTGGTTGACATTGGGAGTTGAGCAAGAGCCTATGTTGTCCCTTATGAGCTTAGGGGCGTGTCCACACCTATTCCTAAATCCCTCAATCAGCTATTTTAATGGAGGTGAAAATGTAGCTATTATTGACGAACTCAGATTGAGATCAGTGCCTCTAGCAGAGGAACTGACCGTTTTCAATCAGACAGGTGAGGTCGACAACGTGATCCTGATTGCACCAGGTCAAGTGGGGGTTTTCGTCTTTAATGATTAAGAGATGGAAGTTGACTTTGAGACAGATATGTTAAAAAGTGCTTACGTGATTAGACAGGTACTGAAATTTCAAAACATTGAGGGTCGATATCCCGTTATATTCTCGACTTGAAACGCGCAGTATTTGCTAGATAAGAGATACTGATTTTTATTATCAGTTACTCTACAAGTGCTGCATTAGTGCTAAAACTGCTCTACGTATTATTTGGTTTTTAATATATTAGCGGTATCTCCAGTATGACAAAACAACCTTCTCCTGAGCTCCAACCGGAATATTCTCGTTGGTTCCGTTACAGTCAGACGATTTTACAAAAGGTAAGTTTCGATAAAGAAATCTTTCGCAAAGAACTTCAGAAAGCTCTAAAACGACTTAATGTCACGGAGCGACGACACCTAGAGGCATGGTGTATCAACTCTTTCAACCTTCCTTTGGCGCTGATTGCAATACAGATTATTCAGGAGTACAGGTAACGTTATCTTGTTGATTGATCAAATAGATCTTTCAACTGGCTCACGGCTGATTCCGCCAAGAGTTCTCCTGCTCCGATATCGTAGTATGTGGTACCCGGAGTTGTCTCGTAGCCAGTGATCATCGGTTTGAAACCTTCAGGACCCTGCGTAAAAGAAATCTTTGTGGGAAAATAGCCTGCAGCATCATTCGCTAGGCCAACCACCATCGTATTTTCGAAAGGAGAGTTTTTCTTGATATAAACACCAAATTCATTGAACATCTCACCGGGTAGACCCACCAGGGCAAACTCACCCATTTGAATAACCTGCACCTCGAGCGAATCAATCTCGTCCTGTACTTTATACATTTCGATCCATTTTTGTGCATATAGCTCGTCGGGGATGCCATCAGCTTGAAGAGGTGGCATACCTTCCCTTGCTACTCTTTGCATCACTTCTTCCGCCCAGGCAAGTTGCTGGTCGGTGATGGTCATCTTTTTTAGTGGCACCCGGTCACTAGAAATGTTCACTGTATTGTCATCTTTCAAAGGTTGAGCTTGATTGATGGCCTCGAGAGCAGCTACACCCAAAATATAACCGATCCGCTGGCATTCCTGATAGGTATCAATAAAACCTGCGACATGATCTACTTGGGTGATATTGCCACAGGCACCATTTAAGAACATGGAGCCAAAATCATCACCCATCACTTTGTGCACAGATTCAGAGATGTATCCCGGATAGTCCGCCGAGTACAACCAATTATTGCCAGTGAGTGTAGTTGGGTGACAGCCGAAATTAATTAGAGACCCTGTGACTGCTCCGTCTTGCTCAAAGCTGATGGTAATCATTTCAGGATCAACGGTTCCTAATGCTTCCTCAATGAATCCTGGTTCAAAGGTTTCCCAAACCATGTGGGTAGTCCCATCGACGGCCTTTAGTCTGCGATTGTGTGATACTCGATCCTCCGTGGTTCTACCGGCCAAGAGACGAGTAGGTCTTAGCTGCTGGTTTGCTTGTACAACAGCATCAGCAGCCTGTGTCAAGTAAATCTTGGCCTCTGGTGCATCCAATTTGGATTCCGGTCCGCTGTGTGTATGTGTCGCATGAATCATAATATCCTCGGGCTTGAGGTCCGATTTTGAAGCCACATAGTTTCGTAGAAACTGAACGGCCTCCTTATTGATGTTGCAGATATCCACCGACATGACTGCCGTCTTTTTTCCGTCCTTTCCAGCAGCAACAATCGCCTTTGAATACAAAGAATCATGAATGCCACGGGACCCATAGTCATCGCCACGATAATTGCCCACCATACCAAGGCCGATTCGCGGTGTGTAGTTCACTTTCGCATATCCTACGAGCAAACTATCGCTTGCGACCGACGTCGTAGAAGATCTAAAGGCTACAAAAAGAGCACATCCGCTCAAGATCAATAAAAAGGAAACTGCTTTAATTGTCATTTGCGTGAACTTGAGAAGAAGTGAAAGGATTTTGTGGGAAGAAAAGATCGCAAAACATTTTGAAATTCAATCGATAACCGTGGCCATTTTCTAATTTGGGGAAACAAAGTCTCCGTTTAAGGAAAAAAATAAAAAGAATGAAAGAACAAATAAATCATCCCGATCGCGCAGAGAATTTTGTCACTGGTGCATACTCCGATGGTCTCTTGATCGATGGCTATATTTACGTAAGTGGACAAGCATGCATTGATTTTAAGACTTCGAAATTCATGTTGGGAACGATCGAAGAGGAAACCAGACGTACCTTGGAAAATATAAAAGCGATCCTCTCTGTGGCCGGTGCAACCTTAAATGATGTAGTAAAATGTACTGTACATCTTGCCGACATCAGTGATTTCGATGAGTACAACCAGATCTACGCTGAGTACTTTGATGGCATCAGACCAACTCGCACCACTGTGCAGTCCGTGTTGGCAGAAAATCTTAAAGTAGAGATCGACTGCATTGCGAAGGTACCCTAAGCTCATCATGACCATAGAAATCGAAAATGCGAAGATTGGTGTAGTGGGTCTGGGTCTGATGGGTTCAAGTATCGCTACTAATTTCTTGATAGCGGGTCACCAAGTAGTCGGTTTGGAACTCATGCCTGAGGCTTATCGAATGGCTTCCATGAGGATAGATCATCACCTACAAGCCTGTGATGAACTCAAACTCCTTGAGGATAATACCTCCTATAATCCGAATAACCTGCACCTCACTCAGACCTACAAGGACCTAGAAGACTGCGATCTGGTGCTAGAAAGTGTGGTAGAGGACCTAGCCATTAAATCTGAGGTTATTCAGCAGATCGAGAAAACTGTTTCGGGGCATTGCGTCATCGCCAGCAATACTTCGGCTATTCCCATTACCACTCTGCAGAAAAAAATGGAATCACCTTCCAGGTTTTTAGGCCTGCATTGGTCCGAACCAGCGTACGCAAGTCGATATCTTGAAATCATCTGTGGGGCACATACCGATTTACAAATAGCAAAACAGATTCAGCAGGTAGGTCCCCGATGGGGCAAAGAACCGATTCTGTTGAAAAAAGACATAAGAGGCTTTGTGACCAATAGGCTCATGTATGCCGTATATAGGGAGGGCTTGCAGATTCTGGAGCGGGGAGAAGCAAATATAGAAGCATTGGATAAATCCTTTCGGTATGATACCGGTTCCTGGATTACCATGATGGGCATTTTTCAACGCATGGATTATCTGGGTATTAAATATTTTGAAAATCTCGCAGAGCGAACTCTTGGCCGATTGAGCAATGCCAAGGAGGTACCGGATGCCATGAAAAAAATAGTCGCTGAAAAGGGTCGCGGTGTTCACAACCAAAACGGATTGTACAGCTATTCTCAGCAAGAGGCCGAGGATTGGAAAGAGGCTTTTGGAAAATTCAGTTCCGAGCTGCATCAGTTATCAGAAAAATGGCTAAAATAAAACCCACCCGAGTTACCTTTCAACAAATCCTCGTCATCGGAGATGATAAATTGAGTTGCAGTCTTGCCGTTTGCTTCTCCAGTAGTGCCGACCGAGTGGTATGGTACACCTCATCGGGGCAGAATGGGTCGGAGCAACTCCGGCGACATGTTGAGAATCTCGCTGAAAATGACTGGCCTGTAACAGCATCGGTGGAGGCAATTGATCAGTGGCCAAATATGAAACCGTTTCACCTAGTTTGCATTTCAAATCAAATTCCACTTCCTGAAATTAGGCTGCTTATTCATCAAATTGAAGAGACAAGCCATGAAGAATTAATTATCGCGATCGGGACAGGTGGTGTTCCGCTCGCTGAATTTCAGGCTGAGAGTAGCAAACCAGAAAATATCGTGGGACTCAATTGGACGGAGCCAGCTCATACGACCTTCTTTATGGAAATCATCGCCAACGAGATAACGAAGGCCACCATTCCTCAAATCTTATCTGCTGCCGGTAAGACTCAGTGGAAGAAAGATCCATTCATTATTAACGGGGAGTATGGCATACAAGATAGAATGATGTCAGCCCTCATTCGAGAAGCTTTATTCTTAGTAAAGAATGATTATGCATCACCCTCCGATATCGATACAGCTTGTCGCAATGATGGGGGAACGTATCTTCCGTTTGCAGGAAATTTCAGATACATGGATTTGATGGGCACTTATTTATATGGTCTCGTGATGGAGGAATTAAATGCAGAACTATCTACCGACAATACCGTAATTGATATTTTAAAACAAATGAGTACAGCTGGTAAGGTGGGAGTGGAAGTGGGAGAGGGGTTCTATTCGTATAGTGAGGATGATATCCAAGACATACATCAGAAAATGAGCGCATTTAGTTTTGAAATGCGAGACTTGATGGGAAAATATATGGAGCGGTGAATATCCAATGATGAAAAAGCGATTAATTTTTGATGCACACCTTGATCTCGCGATGAATGCGATGGAGTGGAATCGTGATCTCACGCAACCCCTCCAGGAGATACGCGAGCGAGAAATGGGCATGAGTGACAAAACAGATAGGGGCAATGGCACGGTCTGTTTACCATCTCTCCGTCAAGGTAAAATTGGGTTGGTGGTCGCAACACAATTGGCCAGATTCAGGCCACGAGGCAGCAGTCTGCCAGGATGGAACTCACCCCAGCAAGCCTGGGCGATGACGCAAGCGCAGTTGACTTGGTATAGGGAAATGGAGAGGGTCAATGAATTGGTACAGATCAACAATCTAATGTCGCTCGAACAGCACATTAAAACGTGGGAAGACGATACTCTGCCCGATGCCGATAATCCGGTAGGGTATATTCTCAGTCTGGAAGGTGCAGATTCCCTGGTCGATCTATCTTATCTCGAAAAGGCTTGTGGGTATGGCCTCAAAGCCATAGGGCTTTCACATTTCGGTCCAGGTAGATATGCGCCAGGCACGAGAATGGAAGGACCACTGACCCCGCTGGGTATCGAGCTTATTCAACTAATGAATGAGTTGGTCGGCACGACAGATCAACTCATACTTGATGTGACTCATTTGACTGATCGAGGATTTATTCAGGCATTAGATCTGTATCACGGACCAGTCTGGGCCAGTCATCACAATGTTCGTGCCCTCGTACCGACACAACGACAGCTCACGGATGAGCAAATCAAACTACTCATTGATCGTGGAGCAGTCATTGGGGCGATGTTTGATTGCTGGGCAATGGATATTCGTTTTATTGACCAAGTATCCGATCCCTGGCAATTAAATGTCAGGCTCGAGCAAATTGTTGATCATTGGGATCACATCTGTCAAGTTGCAGGCAATAGCAAACATATCGGGTTTGGTAGTGATTTGGACGGAATTTTTGGTACGGAGCAGAGTCCCCATGATCTGGACTCCATCGCTGATTTGCAGAAGTTTGAAGGTATCTTACAGCGCCGTGGTTATACGAGTATTGACATTGACAATATATTCAGTGGCAATTTTCTGAGGTTTATCAGAAGTGCCTGGAAGTAAGATTCTAGAGAGACTTCATCAGACCCAGGTCAACACTATAGGTGCTTGACTGATCAGTGATGTTCAAGGAATAATTTTCACCGTAGACCAAGTCCAGCCGTTCCTTGAGGTTTCTTAATCCAAACCCCGAATGCACCTCAGGAGCTTTCTGCGCCTCAACCTTTGTGTTCTCAATGTTGAAAATTAATGCACCCTCTTCGTCTTGCTTAATAAATATTGCAATGCTTCCAGACCCTTGTTGCTCCACACCGTGTTTATATGCATTTTCCAGAAGCGGTAAAAATAATAGGGGCGCTATTTTAAAGGGTGATTCATAGAGTGCTTCAGGAACGGTAATGTTTACTGCTACCGCATCACCAAACCTATTGTGCTGAAATTTTATGTAATGTCGCAACAACGCAATTTCTTCCGAGATGTTGGTCGCGTTTTTTTGCACGTCATAAGTCAGATACCTCATCACTCGACTTAAGTCTGAAATGCTGGCAGCAGTTCGCTCGGCACCCTCTTCAATTGCCAATCCGTAAATGTGATTTAGCGCATTGAAAAAAAGGTGAGGGTTAAAGGGCTGCCGGAGTCGGTCTAAATCCATAGACCTCAAGATACGACAATCTCATCCAGATTTAACTTTGCAAGTTATCATTGTAAAAAAGTAAAGGAGCTCATCATTAGGGGGTTATTAATTTCTGAGCTCCTATGGTTCGAAGGGTGTTATGTTTTTCTGGATCATAGCTATAGTATGCATTAGAAGTCAAACAATCCCAATTCAAAGGATTTTCGAATCAGATTTGCAACATTTGGTGTGCCGAATTTTGTCAGCAGCTTCTTTCTATGTGACATGACCGTATGATGACTTACGTAAAGTTTATCAGCTATTTCTCTCGTGGTAAATCCAAGTGAAATCAAATCAAGTACCTCTTTTTCTCGTCTAGAAATCTGAGCTGGGACCATCATCATTTTAACTTTCAAATAATTTATTACTCATGTTGAAATTGTTGAAAACACATTAAATTAAACCAGGTATCCCACCTTTGCAGCTCGCAGAGCCACCCATTATTAGGATAGATTCTATTATGCTAACAACGGATTCAAAGGGATCCCTGATCTAGGATAATAGTTCGCGGCTGGGTTTCTATCAAGGGTAGTTGAGAAACTCCTTTTGATTTCGCCCATTCATTTGCATGAAGATATTTACCCCGATTATGATCCTCTTTCAGCACTTCATTTGGAATCCGATTTGCTTCTGCAAAAGGATCCCGTCTAATTCCTGTCACTTGCCAAGACACCTTTACACCAGGTCGGCCTCCAGCAATTTTGAAATAATTTTCCTCTATTTCTTCAGCAACATACAATTCTGAAAAAGACCCAATCGGTGTAAGCTGGTAGCGAAAATCACGATTAAGGGCTGCAAAATACTCCGGCATTTCGACTTTTGCCTCTCCACGCTCATTCAGAATAATATTCCCATTATAAACGTTCATCATGTCTGGACTCTCGACAAAAGAGTGAAATAAATATTTATTTTCTGGATCGAGCGGATGATCAATCTTGAACGATCCACCACCTTTGCTGAGATTTCCGGCAATGGTTACATCACCGGTCTCGCTCACATGAAAAACATCGCCCCCACCCTGTGCGGCGCTTGCCTTAATGCTAAATTGTTCGGCTTCAAAATTGTCATCCTCATCCAATTGCAAAACATAAGACCCATTGGTCGAAATTTGAGCATTTCCGCCAATAAAAATATCAGGTTGCAGATCGTCTCCATGTTCAATATGCATGGCTGCTTCGGTTGATCCTGCGTCATTCTTAAAATAACCTGCCTTATTTCCGGCACCAGAAATGTAGATGCCATCAGATTGTGTGCCCAGTATTTGAATCCCGTCATTCACCGAATTGTCAATCCTAATCCCATCTTGTGCGCTACCCGTTATTCTGATGCCGTTACTTCCTGCATCCTTGACAAGTAATCCATCATCTCCTGCATCATCCACTCTGATGCCAGACTCCATCGACCCGATAATTCGAATGCCTGCATCATGTGCATCAGAAATGTGAATGCCATCACCACCTGCATTAGAGATCCGAGCTCCATGACTTGTTGGACCTAATATTTCTAAACCATTATCACCAGCATTTAAGATGTGCACACCATCATCTTTTGGAAAACTTAGAAATATACCATCTGTGCCAGCATTGGAAACGGATAAGCCATGAATTTTGGGGCTGGATATTCGAATGCCAAATAACTCTGCGCTGTCGATTTTAATGCCGTTTGCACCTGGCTTATTTATCAAGATGGCGTCTGCCAAGCCCTGTTCGATATGAATTTGTTGCCCGTACACAAGTATACCTGAATAATTAAAGACTATGCAGGTAAGAAAGAATATGCTTTTCACGATGGCATCTTTTTAATGGATTAATAACAAAATTGTTGAGACCGTTGATCAATAGGCGCTACTTGTCATCTGGTTGGAGCCCTTCACTTTTAGCATCCGATCTTTTGAAATCGGGTGTCAAAACACGAACAGCTTGATCAGCGATAACTTCTGTGTTTTTTTCGATTAATTCATTTCTGAATTTCTCGTATTCGACACTAAAGCTGGGTTCACTATTGATCTCCACTGTCAAAATTTCATGGGCGACATGCTGGAGGGAAGGCAAACCCTTAACTTTTGCCCATTCCTTGGCGTGCAAATATTTTCCTCGATTAAAATTCTCTTTCATCACTTCCGTCTCAATTCTATTTTCGTTGGCGAAGGGATCTTGACGAATACCCGTTACCTGCCAGGAAACTTCAGAGCCTGGATTTCCACCACCAATTTTAAAAGAATTCTTTTTAATTTTTTCGGCAATAAATAAATTAGGACCAGGCGCACTAATCGATGTTAACTGATATCTGAAGTCCCGATTCAAAGCTTCGAACCATTCGTCCATCACGACCATAGCTTCACCATTATCATCAAGAATAACATTACCGTTATACACATTCATCATATCCGGGCTCTCCACGAAAGAATGATACAGGTATTTATTTTCTGGATCAAGTGGGTGATCTATTTTGAAAGATCCACCACCTTTACTAAAATTACCTGAGATGCCTCCGTTGCCATTTTCGTAGACATTGAAAACATCCGCACCACCTTGCGCGGCACTTTGTCTGATTCCAAATTTCTCGTTAACCGCATTATCATTCGCATCTAATTGCAAAATGTAGCTTCCATGGGTAGCCATTCTTCCATGTCCTCCTAAGAATAGATCGAATTCACTATCATTCCCATGTTGTACACGAACGGATTCAAGGCTCGAGCCCGAATCGTTTGTCAAGTATGCTGCACGCTCCCCTGCACCTTCGATATAGATGCCATCATGCACTGGACTAATTATATGAATCCCATCATCTTCTGTGTTTAATATCTGAATACCATCTGATCCCGCATTATGGATTAAAAGACCGATGTGGCCCGTCTCCGAAATGTCAATACCATCAAATTTGGGGTTCGATATATTAATGCCGTCATCGCCCACATCGTGAATAATCAGTCCATCAGAGTATGTATTGAGAACTCTAAGACCAATGTGTCCATTCGTGACCTCAACACCGACCCCTCCTGCGCTATCAACGACTACACCATTGTCAACTGGATGATGTATAGTAATACCATCATCTAACGGAGCATGGATAGCAATACCATCTTCTCCGGCATTGGTAATGCGTAGTCCTGCTGTAGATGCATCACTAACACTTATCCCATCAGATCCAGATCCCAAAATCTCCATACCAAAATTTCCTGCATCTGTGATTTTAATTCCACAATTTACTGGTGAATTAATTTCGATGCCATCACCTCCAGGGTTGGAAATCAGGGCCCCCTGATTGGCAGGTCCCAAAATTTCTATTCCATTATCTCCCGCATGAAATATATGTACACCATCATCGGCTGGAAAATTCAGAAAAATTCCATCGGTGCCTGCTTTGTCCACAAAAAGGCCATGAATTTTAGGGTCAACAATGCGGATACCAAATATACCAGCACTATCGATTTGTATTCCGTCAGCACCTGCATCTGTAATCAATATACCATCATCTTCACCCTCCTCCACATGAATCTGCTGAGCAAACGTGTACTTCAGAAAACAACAAATAAATACTAATAAAACCAAGCGTATTTTTTTCACCTTTTTTTTGATTAATTATTTTCGGTTGCTGTTTCGACAACCCTGTTCTTCCGACTTACCTCTTTCTCATCTATCTTCAAAACATCTACTGGTGGTATCAGAAGATTCTCTGCTTCCATGTACCTTGATCCTTTCTGCTTCCCGCTTCCTCCTGCATCAGAAATCGGTTGAGTTTCGATCTCGTCATACCTTTCCGCAAGTGAAATGCCTTGCAAGGAAGATACGCCCTTAACCTTAGCCCACTCCTTGGCATGTAAATACTTGCCTCGATTAAATTCCTCTTTCATCACTGCTGTTGGAATTCTGTTTTCATTAGCAAAGGGGTCTTGCCTAACACCCGTTACCTGCCATGACACTTTCGTGCCTGGCTCACCACCCGCAATACGAAATGAATTGCCCACCATTTCTTCCGCAATAAATAGATTTGGAGCTGGTGCGCCTATGGGAGACAATTGATAGCGAAAATCTCTATTGAGTGCCTCAAACCAATTCTCCATTTCAACTAGAGCTTCACCACTTTCATTGAGTATCACATTTCCATTATAGACGTTCATCATATCTGGGCTTTCTACAAAAGAGTGGTAGAGGTATTTGTTTTCGGGATCGAGTGGGTGATCAATTTTAAAAGAGCCTCCACCTTTTGTAAGATTTCCTATGACCTGCGCATCTCCACTTTCCCATGCGGCGAAGACCCATGCTCCCCCATCGGCAACACTTCTTTCGATGTAAAATCCGTTGTAAGAATTATCATTTTGGTCGAGCCTGACTCTGAAATCTCCATCGGTGTGTAGGCGGGCGTTGCCTCCGAATTTTACATCCGGTTTAATGTCATTGCCATGAGTTACATGCAGGGTAGCTGAATTGGAGGAGGGTGAGTTTGCAAAGATACCCGCACTTCCCCCGGCGCCATCTATGTGGATTCCATCATTGGTTGTACCAGTGATGACAATTCCGTCATCAGATGCATTGCTGATGGAGATGCCATCATCTCCTGGATTTGAAATTCTAAGCCCATCAGCATTCCCATTTACCACGCGTATTCCGTGTCCTCCCGCATTTACCACTTGAACACCATCGCCTCCAGTTTGCCCAATCGCAACTCCATCATCACCGGTATTTGTAATTCTTACCCCATCCTGCACGGCACTAACGATATTGATGCCATATCTACCTGCCGCTTCAATTTGCACCGCATCATTTGTGGCATCTTCGACATGGACGCCATCCGCATCTGAACTTTCTAGAAAAATACCGTGATTACCCGCATCCTCAACTCGAATTCCATTTATTCCAGAACTCTGTATATATATACCATCCCCTCCCGGTGCAATTACCGCCACGCCACGATCCTCTGGATGCTCTATACTAATAGCATCATGGCCTGCATCGAAGATATGCACTCCATGATTTCCCGATCCAAGGATCTGAATACCCAGGTTCTCGGGAGAATTAATTTGAACACCATTGCCCCCAGCGCTGGAAATTAAAGCACCTTTATCAGCAGGAGCCAAAATTTCAAGCCCATTATCTCCCGCATGAAATATATGTACACCATCATCGGCTGGAAAATTGAGAAAAATTCCATCGGTACCTGCGTTGTCCACTAGAAGGCCATGAAACTTAGGGTCAGAAATACGGATTCCAAAAGTCTCGGCACTATCGATTTGTATTCCATCTCCTCCTGCGTTCTGGATGTGCATGCCGTCCAGAGTGGGATCCTGGATAAAGACACCGTTGGCAGGGGCATTTTCTACATGAATCTGTTGAGACCAACTTTGAGTGAGAAAGAAATGCGAAAAAAATAGGATAAATACAATCGTTCTTTTGAACATTACTATAAAATATTTTGGAAATTAAATTTCCATACGTTAGCATGGATTAGTTTTTTGTGGTTATACAAGGGTAGCTTTGAGCTATTAATTATTCATGATATCGCCTTTCACGCTCATGGCAATATCAACTACTTCACCAATCAACTGCTGAGCGACACCAAGTTCATCAAGAGTGGCCACCAAGTGACCAGCAACTGCGTTAAATTGTTTTTCATCGATCTGCATGTGTCTATGTGCATCTCGCATATTCTTACCTGAATATTGCATCGGGGCACCAAATGCGTATGCAAGGAATGCTTTCAATTTTGGTGACTGCGCAGATATATTGGTGTCCTTAAAGAAGTGACTAACTTCTTCATCCGCGAGAATCTTGGTATAGAATACATCGACTGCGGCTGTCACCGCGGGCATCCCGCCAATTCTATTAAATAGTGTTTCAGAATTCATGATTTTTTGATTTGTTACACCAAAGAAAAGCCACCTGATTGATAAAAGCACGTTGCTATTGACCTGGCTCCTAGATGATTTAACATTCGTGCAGTCTTGCTGATTTTTAGTGATTTAGCGGCAGATTTCGTTGGGCGAAACTGAATATCAAATGATGCGTATCCGATACTAAAGGAAATGAGCACTTGATCAATGCAGCTTGTGGAATAGGTCTAGTGATCTTATCTTCATTTGTTTAGTGGAGCCAGAAACACAGGTGTATTTTTAAGAAATGAGATCAAAAAGGGCCTTCGTATTAATAGTGGCAGCTCTTGCAGTCCAAATCATGCTGATGGCGCAGGATGAAACTATCGTCTTCGATTTTCTGAGCGCCAATGAGGGTCTACCCAATAATGATGTAAGCGAGACGATCCAGGATCATGCTGGGATCATTTGGATCGGTACTTTTAATGGTTTGATTCGGCATGATGGATTTTCGTTTGAGCTATATCGGTCTGATCTTCGTGATAGCCTCAGCATATCGGGCAACAACATTACGTCACTTTCTGAAGATCATAAAGGTAGATTATGGCTTGGCACGTCAAATGCTGGTCTCAATTACTCAGATTTGCGTAAAAAGAAATTCTACACCATCGCGTCTCATCAGATTCCAGAAGGAGTAGAGATATCTACCGCCATCTACGACATAGTGATTGACAATGAATCGCGAATTTGGGTAGCTGGGAATAAGGGTCTACACATAGTAAAGGAAGAGGGAGGTGAGTTCAAATTTCTACCCTTGTCAGACTTTGCAGGGGCAGAAGGGGATGCAGTAGATCGGATGGGACCAAAGATCTTGTTGGCAGACCATCAGAATAGAATGTGGATTGGGACAAATCAAGGGCTATGTTGGATAGATTTGGATAAAAGATCCGTGCACACTCCGGCCTCCGACAGTGGACTTCCATCGGAAGAAATTGATGATGTGAGGTCAAGCCAGTCCAATCAAGTCTGGTTGACGAGAAAAAGTGAGGCACCAAGATTAATGTTTTACGATGAAGTGCAACAGGCATGCACGCCTTTTGATGAGATTCCGATCAGTTCACCCACTCGCAGAGCTCATTTTACATTTGACAAGGACAATCGTCTGTGGGTGGCTGTTTTTGGTGAACAACTCTATGGATATGATTTCAAGGACTCCACTGTCTTTTTACAGAGTCATGAAAACAGCAATATTCAAAAAGAGCGATTTATCCGAAGACCTTTTGTGGATCGCTCAGGAAATGTATGGGTACAGGGTTTGGGTTTTTTCAAGTACAACTATCCAAAGGGTTTTAAGAACTATCTACATCCTCTCCCTTTTGGACAATCGAACACTTGTATTTATAAGGATGTGCATCAGACCTGGCTTGGATATCGTGAAGCCGGATTGATCTGCATCGACGAATCTAGCGGCACGATCAAACAATTTAGCACAACGTCGAACACCCACTTTGTACCTGCAAATCTATTCCAAGCAGCTCAGGAGCTCTCTGATGGTAGACTGGGCATGGCTGCATTTGGTCATCTGATTTTTATAGACAAAAAGAACCATGAGACCACTAGCGTACGAGTGAGGGGATCGAACAATGCGATCTATCAAGATCGACGAGGATTCATCTGGATGGGTGGCATTCTGGGCCTCATTCAAATTTCGGCAGAGGGAGAACCGGTGAAAACCTTCCGTTTGCCACCATACCATGGCGAGACAAGAAATTTTATCCAAGGAATCGTTGAGGACGATCAAGAAAATATTTGGTTTGCCAGCGACCTAATGGGACTTGCAAAATTAGATGCCAAGCGAGAAAATATCGTACAGTTTTTGCCTGACCAAACGAATGAATCGATTGTCTCGACCAACATTATTGACCTAGCTCTGGGTCTCAATAATGTTTTATGGATAGGAACAGACCGAGGCTTAGTCCACCTTGACTTGACAACCGAAACTTTTACGACCTACGGAAAGAAAAATGGATTTAATAATGAACATATTTCTGCAATAGTTCGTGCTAATGATGGCATCATTTGGGTATCTACCACAGACGGAATTTCCTCTTTTAATCCAGATACTAAGCAGATCAGCAATTATAGCCAAGCAGATGGTTTGCTTAATCGAGCGTATTACGAGCAGTGTAGGTTTTATTACGATGGCACCATCTATTTCGGCGGTGAAAATGGAGTTGATTTCTTCCACCCAGAAGAGTTGAGGTCAAATTACAGTGATTCAAAGCCTGGCCTCATTAGATTCACCGTAAATAATCAAAGAGATTTACCGGTTGATTCCCTTTTGCTTCTTCCCGCTATTGATCTGAACTATACAGATGATCTTGTAGAGATAGAATTTGGAACTACTGATTACAAATCTGGAGAAGAAATGGAATATTCCTATCGGATGAGTGGGTTGGTTGACGATTGGGTTCTACTCCAGGACCAAAGGCGATTGCTGTTTCCGGACATGCCGTCGGGTTCTTATGAACTCCAAGTCCGATCGCGTATGAAAAACCAGTCTTGGTCAAGTGAACTCCTGGGACTAACATTAAACGTTTCGACTCCAATTTGGAATAAGTGGTGGTTTCGGGGATTGCTATTTATTACTTTGCTCAGCGCGGTTATTTGGCAAATCAAGAGAAGAGAATCTAGGATAAAAAAGCGTGAGCAAGAAGAGTCTCGTGTCAAACAGGCTCTATTGCAACTAGAAAAGAAAGCCTTGTTAGCGCAAATGAATCCTCATTTTATCTTTAATTCGATGAATGCCATCCAGCAGTTCATGACTGAAGGCGACTCTGAAGGTGCAATGCGATATCTGTCCAAATTTAGCCGGCTTCTGCGCCAGATGTTGCATGTTTCATCGAAG
>CAJQNM010000402.1 GCA_905479665.1 uncultured Saprospiraceae bacterium | reverse complement strand
ATCCAAGGCTCACCAGCGATGGAGTACGTGAGTTTTTTCAAATCATTTACCGTTTTTAAATCATTGCCAGAGATGTCTCGAAAACTTGCCAAACTGGAAGCAAGACTAGCTGCATTAGAGGGGGGTAGTTCGGACTAAAGCGTATATTCGCCCCTATAATTCAACATTTTAGATGTCCTTAAGGAAGCAAACATCTATTGCAAAATCTATTTCGATAAACGGTGTTGGCTTGCATACCGGAGCTGAGGTCTCACTGACTTTTCGACCCGCCGATGCAAATCACGGGATACGGTTTCAACGCATAGATCTACCAGACAAACCTACCATCGCTGCCGATGTAAATCGAGTAGCCTCTACATTGCGCGGCACGACCATCCGTGAGAAAGACGCACAAGTAAGTACCATCGAGCATGTCATGTCTGCATTGGCAGGCTTGCACATCGACAATGTAGTGGTCGAAATCGATGGCCCAGAGACTCCTATTATGGACGGAAGCTCTCAGCCTTTTGTCGAGTGCTTGCTTGATGCAGGCAAAAAAGAATTGGCAGAAGAACGAGAGTGTTTTGTCATAGAGGAGCCCATTGAGTACAAGGATGAAGTGACTGGCACTGAGATCGTTGGCTTACCTAGTGATGATTTTGAGGTGACTGCAATGATCGATTTCAGCAGTCCCGTCTTAGGAAAACAGTATGCTTCCTTTCACGGCTCAAGCAATAGCTATGTCGATGAAATTGCTGCTGCACGTACTTTCGTATTTCTGCGAGAGCTGGATCATCTCTTTGATCAAAACCTGATCAGAGGCGGCAATCTTGACAATGCCCTGGTGATCGCTGATCGACTTATGAATCAGGCCGAGCTCGATCTTCTTGCCAAGAAACTGGGTCGCCCCAGCGTCCAGGTAGACCAAGAAGGAATCCTTAATACCACTAGCTTACGCTATCATAATGAACCAGCAAAACACAAGCTGCTCGATCTGGTCGGTGATTTAAATCTGATTGGTAAAGACATTCAAGGCAAGATCGTTGCTTCCAAACCTGGCCATTCGGCAAATGTGGCTTTTGCACGTCTGCTCAAGGAAAAATACAAGATACAGAGGCGCCTTAAAGGGCGACCAAAATATGATCCAGCAGCAACCCCTGTGCATGACACGATGTCTATTATGGGTATGCTACCACACCGCTATCCCTTTCTATTGGTTGATAAGGTAATAGAACTCACAAGCTCTTATGTTGTTGGAGTCAAAAACATCACTTTCCAAGAGCATGTTTTTCAGGGTCATTTTCCGGGTAATCCCATCTTTCCGGGTGTCATGATTGTGGAAGCTCTGGCACAGACCGGAGGGCTTCTGGCATTGGCAACAGTAGAAAATCCTACCGACTGGGATACTTATTTTTTGAAAATTGAAAATACGCGCTTCAAGCAATTTGTCCGGCCCGGAGATACCTTACTATTAAAAATGGAGTTGCTCTCACCGATTCGTCGCGGTATTGTTCATATGCAGGGTACTGCTTACGTTGGCGATAATATTGTAGCAGAGGGTGAACTGACTGCACAAATTGTTGATAGAACAAAATAGATGATTGTAAAAGACAACATTATCATCCATCCAGGTGCCAACATTGGCGAAAATGTCAAATTTGAGCCCTTTGTCAATATCGCCGAAGATGTGGTGATAGGCGACAATTGTTGGATAGGACCTCACGTGACCATCATGGAGGGAGTCGTTCTTGGCGACAATTGTAAGATCTTCCCGGGGGCTGTGATAGGGGGTATTCCACAAGACCTGAAGTTTCAAGGTGAAGACAGCATTGTCGAGATTGGCAACAATGTGACCATTCGCGAGTACTGCACCGTAAACCGGGGCACTAGTGCTAATTTTAAAACCGAGATTAAGGACAATGTGCTCCTGATGGCTTATGTGCACGTAGCGCACGACTGTGTCATCAACAAGAACTCGATTCTGGCCAACAATGTAAATCTTGCTGGTCATATCGAAATTGGAGAATATGCCATTTTGGGTGGCATGACTGCCGTACACCAATTTGTCAAGATCGGTGAGCATGTGATGGTAGGAGGAGGTTCATTGGTTCGCAAGGATATTCCACCCTTTGTCAAGGCTGCACGTGAGCCACTTTCGTATGCAGGAGTCAATAGTATAGGTCTGCGTCGGAGAGGATTCAGCTCAGAGCAAATCAATGAGATTCAGGATATATATCGCGTGCTATTTGTGAAAGGATACAATACTCGCCAGGCGATCAAGGTCATCGAGACCACTTTACGTGCAACAACGGAACGTGATCGAATACTTGAATTTATCTCCCAGGCAGATCGCGGCATCATGAAAGGATTTAAGAAGTTGATGTAAGCCCTCATGCTTATCGAGCTCCGTGAGGTAAGCAAGCGCTACAAGCATTGGGTGATTTATCACTGTACTGAGACAATGCGTGGCCCTTCGACTATTGCCCTGGTTGGTGCCAATGGTTCTGGCAAATCCACCCTGCTTAAAATGATTTCTGGATATCTGTCGCCTACATCTGGTGAGGTAGTCCACTGCAATGATGCCAATGAACCTTTGCAATCTGGTGATTTAGTGGGCTCGATGGGATTTGCGGCGCCTTATTTGGAGTACATAGAAGAGCTCACGCTGATCGAGCACTTTCAGTTTCATTTTGAACATAAGAAGCTCCAGAAAGACCTGACCAAGGAGCGATTTTTCCAGCTCATCAGATTGGAAGAATATCAGCATGAAAGACTGGCAGATCTTTCTTCAGGATTGAAGCAGCGATTTATATTGGGTTTGACCATTCTTTCAGATAGCGAGTTGTATCTGCTGGATGAGCCATGTTCTTTTCTCGATGAGCAAGCTCAACAGTGGTTTTTTGAATTGGTAACAGATTTTCTGGCCGATAAGCTATGCATCATTGCGACCAATCAGCAGGTCGTCATCGATTTTTGCCAGCAGGCTCTAGATGTAAAAAATTATAAACCCGAGACGAGAAAATCCGAGTGAGGAGGTTTTAGTTCTGCAGTTGATTTCTAAGGGTCTCCAGATTGTTCTTAAGGCTATGCAACTTCTCATTGAGCTTTTTCTTCTGCAGATAGCGAGATTTATTCATTCGCAGCTCGCGCTTTGCACCATCTAGCGTAAAACCTCGTTCCTTCACGAGGTGATAGATCAATTGGAGCTGTTGAATATTTTCCTTGGTAAATCTGCGATCACCCTTGCTATTTTTATGTGGTTTCAGAATGGTGAATTCTGACTCCCAATAGCGGATTAAGGATTTGGAGACTTCAAATATCTCCGAAACCTCTCCAATCGTATAATAAAGCTTGGTGAGATTCTTCGTTTTGTCCATGGAGGTGATTTGAAAAGCATTAATTTATGAAAATTTCTCCAACTCTTCGAGGATGACACGCTGTCCTTCTTCGGGATCGATTTTCCCTGCTGTGCTTCGCATGAGCTGTCCCATAAAAAATCCCACTAGCGATTTTTTGCCCTTGAGATACTTGGTGCGTTGAGCAGGGTTTTCCGCTATGATCTTTGCGACAATAGATTGCAAATCAATCGCTTCATCACCCTTCAGTATTCCGAGTTCATCTGCGATCTCGGTGATAGACCGCTCTGACTCGAAAGCAAGCGGCCATAATTTTTGGTAGGCCACGCTGGCCGTTATCTTGCCTGAGACGATGAGCTGTCTGAAGGCACTCATCTTAGCAAATACTCCCTCCAGGGGAGTAGGTAGTCGCCCATCTTTCTGCTGAGGCATCACATGGTTGACCCAAAATTTTGCGATCACTCCAGGAGCTTCATCACTTGTGGTCAGATATCTTTCAAATAAGATAGCATCACTCTCCTCGCCCATTATTCTTACGGCGTCTTTATCGTCGATGCCCATCTCGGCATAGCGTACGAGCTTTTCTGAGGGGAGCTCTCCAATCTTTGAGCGAATCTCCTCAATCCACTCTGCACTGATGACCATTGGGGGCAGGTCTGGCTCGGGAAAATAACGATAGTCATAAGCTTCCTCTTTCGTGCGCAGTAGGCGAGTGGTACCTTGGGTAGGATCAAACTCACGAGTCTGCTGTTCTACGATCTGACCAGACTGAAAAATACGGGTCTGTCGCACTATTTCGTGCTCAATCGCCTTGCGAGCAAATCTGGCAGAATTGACATTCTTTACCTCGCAACGATTGTTGAGATGTGTATCACCATGATGACGAATCGACACATTGCAATCACAGCGTAGCGACCCTTCTTCCATATTGCCGTCAGACACACCGAGGTACTGAACCACCTGACGTAAAGCATAAATAAACTGGTAGACTTCTTCCGCAGATCGAAAATCCGGCTCGGTCACCATCTCCAAGAGCGGCACCCCGGCGCGATTGAAATCAATCTTGGAGTGTGCTTGCATGCCCTCATGCATCGACTTTCCGGCATCCTCTTCCATGTGAATGTGATGGATACGAATGTTGCGAAATGATCCACCCAGGCAGATGGGTTGACTGTCCTGTGTTGTTTGAAAGCCCTTCGGCAGATCTGCGTAGAAATAGTGCTTGCGATCAAAAAAGCTGAAACTGTTGATTTCACACCCAAGGACCAAGCCAAGCTTGATCGCATGTGCCACTTGCTGCTTATTGATCATCGGCAGAGTGCCGGGATGAGCAAGGCTAATCGAACCGACGTGTGTATTCGGATCTGCTCCAAATGCTGTGCTATCTCCGCAAAAAGCCTTGCTTTCCGTTTTGAGCTGGATATGTACTTCCAGTCCTATGACTACTTCTATGGGAGTATTCTGCATTTGGGCTGTAAACTTAAGCGTTTTACGCGCAGTTCCTTCTGCTTCTCATGGCCCTTTTTTGCCTTCTGATCCCTCTAGTCAAACGACTTATTTGGTTGAGATGCCATCTTTACCATCTCTTCGTATTCTTCTGGACTGAGGCCATCCATACAGTAATGGATGGGATTGATTGCTTTTTTCTTAAACCGAACCTCGTAATGGAGGTGAGGAGCGGTAGAGGTGCCAGTATTTCCGACCGTTCCTATTTGCTCTCCCTTTTTTACCTTCTCTCCAACGCTCACATCGGTATCTTCCATGTGCGCATACAGGGTTGAGTAACCATACCCATGATCAATCGTAATATTGCGACCATAACCAGTACGATCGTTGCGTACCCGGATCACTTTGCCATCGCCAGTGGCTCGAACCGGGGTGCCGATCGCAGCTGTGAAGTCGAGCCCACGATGCATGCGAGGTATCTTGTGCACTGGGTGCAGACGCATGCCAAACCCCGACAAGTAGCGGAAATTGCGTTTGAGATGATCAGTCCGTACGGGCTTGATCGATGGAATACTATTGAGATATTTTTCTTTTTCACCGGCGACAGACAGCAGGCTATCTAGTGATTTAGATTGCAGAGTAAATTGATGCTTGAGGCGATCGGCTTTATCCAGTGTACTCATCAAGAGATGACCGGAGTTTTCATAATTCGTTAACTCCTGATGGCGTGTATGACCTCCGATACCACCATTCCAAACATCTTCATCTATCGGGTCGATCCCAAAGATCATGCGATGTACGTTGGCGTCTCGATCCTGGATGTTTTCCAACACTTTGCCCATCAGGTCCAGTTCTTCATTGACGCTGGAGTATTTGATCTTCATTTGCGCAATCTCACGATGCAAAGACTGCTCTTGAATCGATGGGAAGTAGGTGATGAGGACTGCGGCAGCACCGATGCTCACTGCACAAATGACAGTCAGTAAGCCAAAGAAACGCAACATACGATGTCCGGCCGGTCTGCGGTACTTTTCATAGCTCAGACTCTCGGGATTGAATACAAACTTTTCTCTCTTCATAAACGGACTACTAAGCGTTTACTTAACTACTTTTGGAAAAATATAGTATCAAGTGTATAGTTGAATAACGTAACAGAGGCACTGCAAAAATAGGTCTTCTTTTATGAATTACCCAAACAAATATATGTCAATTCCGCATGTATGACAGCTAACGAAATTAGACAGACTTTCTTTGATTATTTTTCTGATGCAGAGCACAAAATAGTGCCCAGTGCCCCAATCGTAAATAAGAACGATCCTTCTCTCTTGTTTACGAATGCAGGCATGAACCAATTCAAAGACTACTTTCTGGGCAATCAGCAGCCGCCGCAGGCACGCATGGCCGATACCCAGAAATGTCTGCGAGTCTCTGGCAAACACAATGACCTGGAGGAAGTAGGGCGCGACAGCTACCACCATACCATGTTTGAGATGCTCGGCAATTGGTCGTTTGGTGATTACTTTAAGGAAGAGGCAATCGGGTGGGCTTGGGATTTGTTGGTGAATCGCTACAAGATTGATCCCGACCGCATCTACGCGACAGTATTTGAGGGCGATGCAAGTGACAATCTTGGGGCCGATGAGGAAGCAGTGGGCTATTGGAAAAAGTGGCTGCCAGATGAGCGTATCCTCTATTTCGACCGGAAAGACAATTTTTGGGAAATGGGCGACACGGGGCCTTGTGGACCCTGTTCCGAATTGCATGTTGATCTGCGCTCCGATGAGGAGCGGGAAAAATCTCCCGGACATGAGCTGGTCAACCAGGATGATCCCAGGGTGATCGAAATCTGGAATCTTGTTTTTATCCAGTACAATCGCAAGCAAAATGGTGCACTCGAGGAGCTTCCAGAAAAGCACATTGACACAGGTATGGGCTTTGAGCGGCTTTGCATGATCATACAAGGGAAAACGTCGAGCTACGATACAGACCTCTTTGCGCATTACATTTCCTTCATCGAAAAAAAATCCGGAATAAAATATACCGGCAGCTATGCCGAAGAGCACAAATCAGACATTGCCATGCGAGTGATTTCTGATCACCTGCGGGCGGTGTGCTTCACCATTGCCGATGGTGCATTGCCGTCGAATACCGGTGCAGGCTATGTCATACGCCGAATCTTGCGTCGGGCAGTGCGCTACTATTATTCATTTTTAAACCTGGAAGAACCATTTCTGCACACCATGGTGCCTATGCTGGCCAAGTCCTGTGAAGATGTATTTCCCGAACTGCAGGCACAGGTGGATTTTGTCTCGAAAGTAATCCGTGAAGAGGAAAAATCATTCTTGCGTACACTGGAGTCTGGCCTGAAGCGTTTTGACCAATTGGATACCAAAGACCAAACCATTGCTGGGGCCGATGCATTTGAACTCTACGACACGTTTGGGTTTCCCATCGACTTGACCCGTCTACTTGCGACAGAGCGAGGATGGCAAATTGATGAAGCCGGATTCGAACGAGCTCTTTCTGAACAGCGGCAACGGTCGAGAGCAGATGCTAAGAAGAGTGTCGGTGACTGGGTCGAGCTGACGGATGCTGAAAGCACATTTGTTGGATATGATGAACTGAACAGTGAAGACAGCCGTGTGATCAAATATCGCTCGGTACAGGCCAAGGGTAAGGATCAGTTGCAGGTCGTTCTTTCGCAGACCCCTTTTTATGCCGAGGGCGGAGGGCAGGTAGGTGATACTGGTAGACTCCATTTTGGACAGCATTCGATTGAGGTGCGTGATACCGTCCGCGAAAACGACCTCTTCATCCATCTTGTAGATCAGCTTCCGGAGGAGATCGGAGGGAGAGTGACCGCACGAGTTGATGCAGACCGACGTTGGCTCATCGAGAACAACCACACAGCTACCCATCTCTTGCATGCAGCACTCCGCAGCGTACTCGGCGACCATGTCGGACAAAAGGGCTCATTGGTGAATGACCAGTATCTGCGATTTGATTTCTCGCACTTTCAAAAAATGACCGATGAAGAGATTGCGCAGGTAGAAACGCTTGTTAATGAAAAAATCAGGGAGAACATTTCCCTGGAGGAAGATCGCGCACTGCCCATCGACCAGGCCAGAGAGGCAGGGGCAATGATGCTTTTTGGGGAGAAGTATGGAGACGTGGTGCGGATGATCACGTTCGATCCCAGCTACTCACGAGAGCTTTGTGGCGGATGTCATGTTGCTGCCACCGGTCAACTAGGCTTTTTGAAAATCACGACGGAGACCTCGGTAGCTGCTGGGGTAAGACGTATCGAGGCAGTGACTGCGGGCAAGGCTGAAAAGTATCTCAATTCGGAACTCACCGAGCTCAAAGAAATTCGCGCGTTATTTAAGAGCCCGCAACATGCCAGCCAGCAGGTGGCAGAATTGCAGGAAGAAAATAAAGCATTGCGCAAGAAGCTCGACAAACTGGCTGGAGATCGTCTTCAAGGATCCAAGCAGGATTTAATTGATGCCGTCGAAGAGCTCAATGGAATCAAATTTCTCTCAAGCCGCGTAGATGCGGCAGATTCCGCAGCGATGAAAAACTTGGCCTATCAGCTTGAGAAGGAATTGGGCAATGCGGTCATCGTATTTGGAGCAGTCATCAACGACAAACCTCAACTCATGGTGACGATCAGCGATGCACTCACCAAATCCAGCAATCTGAATGCCGGTACCATCATACGTGAGCTCGCCAAGGAAATTCAGGGTGGGGGTGGAGGCCAGCCATTCTTTGCAACAGCTGGGGGTAAGAATGCGGCAGGTCTGGATGGGGCGTTGGCCAAAGCCAGAGAGCAGGTTATTTCAGAATCCTAAATATGAACAGGCTCGAAGACTTGCACTCACAAGATGGTTGTCCGTTGGCTTTTTATTCATGGCATCCAGAGCAACAAGCCAAAGCCAACGTGCTCATCATACATGGTTTTGCCGAGCACTCCGGGCGCTATGATCATTTTGCAAATTTTTTAGCTGGCTGTGGCTATCGGGTCTATGGCCTGGACTTGCGCGGGCATGGCCGATCAGGTGGAGAAGAAGCCTATCTGAAAGACAGCAGCGACTATGTGGCCGATCTCAATGCTGCCCTCCAGTTCATAAGATCCACTCATCCTGATGAAAAACTATTTCTGCTGGGACACAGCATGGGCGGCCTAGTCGTCGTCACCAGTTTGCTGGACCTTAAACCCGATATAGCGGGGGTGGTACTCACTGCACCTGGGCTCAAGGTCGATCCCGATCTATCTCCGCTCCTGCGTCGGCTCACTCCGCTCATTGCCCTGGTCGCGCCCAAGCTCAAAGCAATAAAGCTCGACCCCAAACTAGTGAGTCGTGATCCTGAGGTGGTAAAGAAGTACATCGCCGATCCATTGATTTATCATGATGGAATCAAGGCCGGATACGCCGCAGCAATTTTACGTGCGATCAAAAGTACCTCCGCCCGTTTTTCTGAGTTTACCTATCCGGTGCTCATTCTTCATGGAGAAAAAGACAAACTCACCGACCCTGCCGGCAGTGCTCAGCTGGCTCAGGAGGCCTCTTCGACCGACCTGACCCACCAGGTCCTGCCAGGTCTCTTCCACGAAATTCTTAATGAACCGGAAAAGGAAGAGGTTTATGAAATCGTGAGAGGCTGGTTGGACCAGAGGGCGTGATCTATCCGGCTTAGCTCAACCGATTACTCCGCTCCAAGCTCTTACTTCATCCACCATTCGATTGTTTTCCCGTAATCGATCCAGAAAGGTTTTTCGAGAGATGGTCGTTGCTCCCAGAGATCGCAAGTGAGGTGTATCCTGCTGACAATCAATCAGTGAAAACCCCTCTTGCTGGAGGAAATGCACAAACGTGATAAACCCATACTTCGATCCATTGGAGACTGTCGTAAACATGGACTCACCAAAAAATACGCGCCCTAGAGCAAGGCCATACAATCCCGCGATGAGTCGGTCGCCATCCCATACTTCGACCGAATGAGCATACGAGAGGTGGTGCATATTCACATAGGCATCCATCATCTCCTCCGTGATCCAAGTGCCGCGCTGGCCATGACGAGGAGTTTTGCTACAGCCTTCGATCACTGCCGAAAAATTCTGGTTTAGGGTGACGCGAAAAGGTCTTTGCTGCAAGAACTTTCGCATGCTCTTGGATATTTTCAATTCCGCAGGAAATAGCACACAGCGCGGATCTGGGCACCACCACAAGATTGGATCGTCTTCATT
>CAJQNM010000401.1 GCA_905479665.1 uncultured Saprospiraceae bacterium | reverse complement strand
GAACGAGACGAATCAGTACGAAGCCATTTCGCGCGCTGCAAAATAACGGTGCTACAATTTGGTGTCTTAGTGATCGGAGTTACTTCCGCTACGTCGCTGATACCTTGCAGCAAGTTTACTTTGAAAAAGCTGTTGCGCAGGCTACTCGACCCACTTGTCACGCCTTATCGGGAGCCGGTGCTCTGCATTTGGGCACGCGTGATCATGGCATCTTTGAGTTGGTCGGGGATACACTTCGTCGGGCTGAGCACTATCCCGCTGATGGTCAGGTTCGGTCATTGCTTTTTACCGAAGACGATGAATTGTGGGTTGCTACCGACGGGGAGATTCTTCGATTCTCAACTCGCTCGGGCGCAAAGAAAGTGAAGAGGTCTTTGATTTGGTCTCGAGATCGCCGTCCGAGCTTTGGTGCATTCAGTTACCGCAGTGCAGCACAAGACCAACATGGTAATATTTATTTCGGTTCTGGCGATGGCATTCTCCAATGTCGAAATTCGAATGGACGTAGGCGTCATCCAGACCCCGTACTCTCTCTAGACTTGATGTTGATGGGCGACAGTACCATTGTTTTGGAAAAAGATATCCCAACAATCGTCCCGTCTGGCGTAGCTGTAAGCTATGCACCGCTGCTTCTCGATTTTACTCCTGAGACCGAGACCTATTTTGAGTGGATTTTAGAAGGTCTGCCAAATCCTGTTTGGCATGAGAGCGAAGTGCCAACAATTACTTTTCATCAACTGCAGCCCGGTTTCTACCATTTTAAGGCCCGGGCAGTAAATGGTCGAGGTGGCGTATCGAAGATACAGAGTGCCCCATTTCGCATCCTGGCTCCTTGGTGGAAGCAGTGGTGGATGCCGCTGGTGGGAATTGCTCTGGGTCTTGCTGTCCTTGTTGCAATCTTTCAGACGAAATCTCGCCGGCAGCAGCGAAAATCTGACCGCGAAAAACACCAACTCGAAACTCAGAATCGAATCTTGCGGCTGGAGCAACAAGCATTGCGTGCCCAAATGAATCCTCATTTTATTTTTAATGTCTTGCAAACAATTCAGAGTAAAGTCGCTCTGGGATCGAAGGATGATGCCCGTAGTTCGATTCAGTCTTTCGGAAAATTGATGCGCATGTATCTGGACCAATCGCGGTCTCCTTCGATCACATTGGAAGATGAACTCAAAGGTCTTGACCTATATCTTGCCTTGGAGCGAGAAACCCGTGATCAGAGTTTTAACTATACTATTTCTGTGAATGAGGAGATCGATGTGACAGAGGATGAGATCCCTTCGATGCTCATTCAGCCTATGGTTGAAAATGCCATTAAGCACGGACAGCCAGTCGATGGATCAACAGGCCGCATAGAAATAAATATGTCCTATTTCGGAAAACATTTACTGTGTGAAATACGTGACAATGGTCGTGGGTTTAATTTGCAGGATCGGCCCCGTGACTCCCGGTCTGCTGGACTACAAGTTACAGAAGCTCGCCTAAAGAGTTACCTTAAAGATATTTCGTCAGATCCTTTGGTAATTAGTCATGGAGAGGGTATAGGACAAAATGGTACCATTGTTAAAATGATTATTCCCCTATTGCGATGAGAAGGTTGCGAGCGGTCATTATCGAGGATATGCAGGCAGCTCTAGATTTGCTGGAGGCAGATTTGGCAAAGTATCTGCCCCAAGTGGAAGTGGTGGGTTCGGCTCCGTCTGTGGTGTCCGGACTCAAGCTGATCAAAGAAACGGAGCCCGACCTGTTGTTTCTGGATATTGAGTTGAAGGACGGCACTGGATTTGACCTATTGGAGATCTTAGATCGCAGTGATGTACGGGTCATTTTTACGACAGCATCTGATCAACACGCCATACGTGCTTTTCGGTTTTCAGCCATTGATTATTTATTAAAGCCGGTGCAGCCAGAAGAATTAATTGCTGCGGTGCAAAAAGTAGAGCCGGCTTCTCGGGAGAAAGTCAATGTTTTGTTGGATCACTGGAAGGATGGATCAGATGATCAACGGATTACCCTGACCAATGCAGATGAAGTGAAAATTGTTGCAGTAGGTGATATCATACGCTGTGAAGCTGATAATAATTATACCACCATTTATTTTCAAGGGGGATCGAAGTTTCTTGTTTCAAAAACCCTCAAGCATTTTGAAAAGCTTTTGCAGCTGCTGGGCTTTTTTCGATCACATCAATCACACTTGGTCAATATGAAGTATGTGCAAGGATTTATGAAATCAGAGGGAGGGTACTTGATGCTCAAAGACGGTACGAGCGTACCTGTGGCCGTGAGAAAACGTAGTGAACTTATGAAGCTCCTTGACGGGATAGTGGATTTTAAGAAGACTTTATGAACTATTGAACCAACCTGATCCTGTATGCTTTGCGTCTATGGACATAGAAAATAAATTGATAATCATGAAACGTAAAGTAATTTTCTTCGGCCTACTCATACTTTGTCTGGCTTGTGAAAAGGATACGCCGCCTGAATTGATTTCAGTATCAAGCTGGAGC
>CAJQNM010000400.1 GCA_905479665.1 uncultured Saprospiraceae bacterium | reverse complement strand
CGAGACATGTCATGTGGCTGTAGTCCAACAAAGGATACATAGTATAGAAATACACATTACATATCTGGCATCGACTTTAATTATGGCTCAATGCCTCAAACCTACTTAGGGCTTTGAATCACAGATCTGGTGAGACATGTCATGTGGCTTCGGACTAACTGACTCATTCATGACACGTACAGTTGCAGAGTTGGCAAAGGAACATTATTTGGTCTCAATAGCGCAAAGGGCTTTATACGTTCCTGTAGTCAGGATTATACTTTAGATGCCTATATACTGAAGGTGGCTATAGAGGCGTATTTTATGAACATGCAACATGACATCATTTATGAGAAAGTATTGGATATGCTTCCTAAGGGGAAACAAAGTTTTTTGGGCATTAGTAGAGATAGCTTGCTGTATTTGCTTCGGAAAACTATTTTTAATGAGGTATCAGAAAATTGCCGGGTTAAGGAAGCAAAAGCGATTGGACGGGACTGCCTCCGAGTAAAAGTTTGTTTAATTATCCTAATAATATCGGATTACCCATTGGCAATTTGACATCGCAGGTTTTTGGCAACGTATATTATGATGTGTAAAAGATATGTTTTATTGCCCTTGGCGGGCAACCGCAACAACAGCAATGGTTCGCTCATCAATGTCGGTACCAACGGCAACTATTGGAGCAGTACGGTTAGCAGCACGAATGCTCGCAACCTCAACTTCAATAGTGGCAATGCCAACATGAACACCAACAATCGGGCGAACGGAAACTCTGTGCGTTGTCATAAGGATTACTGTTTGTTGCTGTCACAACCCTTTTTTATTTTGATGATCATCTTGATTTCCAGGCCGATCGTAACCGCTCAAACCATTACGGGTTATCTCCCCCTAAATGCTCATCGGTCCATTCTACTGGAAGGATTTAACGGATTAGAGACCTATCCCATTACCAGAACAACCGTTGATTCAAGTGGCCATTTTGTACTAAGCTATGCTGCCATGGATTATGGTGTAGGAACGCTTAGTGCTGGAGATGAATCTCCATTCATTCTCATACTCAGTGGGGAAGATATAGAATTCAAAGGCCAATCTCTTAGTAATCCGATGTCCATTTCAATTACTCAGGGATCTGAAAATCAATGCCTTCAACAATATAGCCAAGAACATCCCAGGCGAGAACAAGCTTTGAGTGCCTGGACATTTCTGAAGCAGATCTATACATTGGATTCTCTATTTTCGATGCAGCAGGTTCCCCAGACTGCTATCCAGGATGAAATACATCGCATCCACGAGGAAGATGCAGCATATCTCAACCGTTTGTCACGGGACAGATATGTCCGATGGTATCTACCTGTCCGGAAATTGGTAAGCTCTGTCTCCACCATTGCTCAATACCGTTCCGAAGAAATACCGGCAGCGATTGCCGCATTTAGAAAGTTGGATTACAGCGATCCACGCCTGTATAAAAGTGGTTTGCTTAAAGATGCCATTGAAAGCCATATTTGGTTGTTGGCAAATAGTGGTCGGTCATTAGATGCTACATTCATTGAAATGAAAATCTCTATTGATGCGATGATGGAATCCCTTGTAAGTGATGAACAAAAACTAAGTGAAGTCACGGCATATATTTTCGACCTGTTGGAGCGGCACAACTTTTTTGAGGCATCTGAGTATCTCGCCTTGAAAGTATTGACTGAAACTTCTTGCACCATAGATAGCGATCTGGCCAAACAACTGGAAACCTACCGGACCATGAAAAAAGGGAATATCGCTCCTGACATTATATTTGAAGGAGACCTGTTGGCGCCAGCTTATGATCTCATCGATGTGCCAGAAAAACTTGCAGACATTAGAAGTAGGTATATGCTGGTTGTTTTTGGTGCAAGCTGGTGTCCCAAATGTACCGAAGAACTTCCTGAATTAACTGAAAATTACTACAAGTGGAAAAAACAAGGTGTAGAGGTTCTCTATATCTCCTTAGACGAAGACCAGGAGCTACATAGTCTTTTTACAAAGTCATTTCCGTTTATGTCTATGTGCGATTATAAAAAATGGGATAGTGAGGTGGTGAAAGATTACTATGTCTTTGCCACTCCAACGATGTATTTATTGGACAACCAAAGAAAAATCCTCTTACGTCCTAATTCCGTCAAGCAGGTGGATGCCTGGGTGGAGTGGTATTTGGTGGAAGGAAATAAGTAAAACAGAATGGATGAAACAAAAGTGAATGAAATGAAAAACAACGAAACGCTAACAAGCCGTGACCACGATCATGCCTCCTAACGTCGGCACGACTGGTACGGCCTATCCGATAGAGGCAGGAGTACTTAAATCCACAAATAATACGATGCGAAAGAAATTGTCTTTTGACTTTATTGCGGAGCATGAAAAGCCCACTAAGCTCTTGGTGAAATTAGGTAGTTCTAGCCCTAGTGCTGTCGGGGCAAGCAATTTCAGGATTATTGCTCAGCGTATCGGATCGGTGCACACGATCGTCGATTGATCTGAACGATCCCGTATGCTTTGGTTTGTTAATGCGAGCAATTTTGGGTTATTGACTACGTTAAGTAGACGTTAAAGACACTCATAGTTCTGATGGAAAAGCAACGCTTGTACCCATCAAAACGTCTTTGACAGCAGACATAACCCAAGACTTTATGCTGATCAGATACAGTAAATGCTATGCCCAGTTCTTCTTTAGTGTCCTCCTGGTATTGGGGGCGTTGGAATCGATCGCCCAGAAGGCGACGATCAGTGGTTATATTGAGGATCTAGACAATGGGGAGAAGCTTATTTCCGCAAATGTATTGGACCGTCTTTCTGGCAGCGGCTCCATAAGTAACACGTACGGATTTTTTAGTCTTACGCTGGATCAGGGGCCAGTGGAGTTGGAGTTTTCCTACATCGGCTTTCAGACGAGGCCTATTTCTTTTCAATTGAAAGGAGATACGAGTCTCTCGATCTCCCTTTCTGCAGATGTCACCCTGGAGGCGGTTGAGGTGGTCGC
Organism: uncultured Saprospiraceae bacterium; assembly: GCA_905479665.1. Lineage (GTDB taxonomy): Bacteria > Bacteroidota > Bacteroidia > Chitinophagales > Saprospiraceae > CAJQNM01. Next base: position 1,389 of record CAJQNM010000400.1, on the reverse strand, counting down.
CGAAAAATACGATCGCATCGAACAGAATACGCAGATGAGTCAGATCGATGTGCCCATTGAGCAGATAAAATATACTCCGACTTTACTTGGCGAGGAAGACGTACTCAAGACATTGCAATTGTTGCCGGGAGTACAGGCTGGGGGAGAAGGGCAAACTGGCTTGTATGTGCGCGGCGGGAGTCCTGATCAAAATCTCATCTTACTCGATGGCGTGCCCATTTACAACGTATCCCATTTGTTGGGCATATTTTCAGTATTTAATCCGGATGCGATAAAGAATGTCACGTTGACCAAGGGAGGTTTTCCTGCGCGTTATGGAGGTCGTCTCTCTTCTGTCCTAGAGATTAATATGAAGGAGGGAAATTTGCGTGAATTTCATGGAGAAGGAAGCATCGGTTTGATTTCCTCCAAGATTGCTTTGGAGGGTCCAATTATTAAAGATAAAACATCTTTTTTACTATCGGCACGAAGAACCTACGCTGATTTTATTTTTAAACCCATCATCAAAGCACAATCTGTAGAGGGAGAGGAGATCGATCCAAAGTTGTATTTCTTTGATCTTAATGCCAAAATCCAGCATAAAATAAATGATCGACATCGAATATTCTTGAGTGGATATTTGGGGTCTGATCTGTTTAAATTTGTCTATCGGGATACCTACGAAGATGAGACCTTCGAATCAACCGGGGGGTTGGATTGGGGAAATGCGATTGGCGCTATGCGCTGGAATTATCAGATTACACCTAAATTATTTGCCAATACGACTGCTACGTATTCGAAATATCAAATTGATATATTGGCTGGATCATCCACGAAAAGCCCTCGCGGCAATGAGGCTTTTTCTGCCAAGTACTTTTCGGGTATTGAAGATCTGGGTGGAAAGATTGATTTTGATTTTATCCCCAATCCCAATCATTACGTTCGGTTCGGACTGGGTGCGACAAAACATACTTACTCGCCGGGGGCCTTGAGCTACAAGCAAGATTTTGCAGATGTCGACTTTGATACGGTGATCGGGAGCAATGATGCAGAGTCGGTTGAGTACGCACTATATGTAGAGGACGATATGCAATTCGGGCAATTGAAGGTAAATGCAGGTCTGCATTTTTCTGCTTTTGATGTGGACGGCGAGTTTTATACCTCGCTGCAACCCCGATTGGGACTGCGCTATTTGGTCGATCATAAGCTCTCGCTGAAAGGTTCGTTTAGTACCATGACTCAATACATCAATTTACTCACGAGTGAGTCTCTGAGTTTGCCCACCGATCTATGGGTGCCCAGCACTGCACGTATCAAACCCCAACGCTCATGGCAGGCTGCCCTGGGAGCAGCCCGCACCATCAACGATGCGTATGAGATATCCGTCGAGGGATATTACAAGCAGATGAA
>CAJQNM010000399.1 GCA_905479665.1 uncultured Saprospiraceae bacterium | reverse complement strand
ACACGGTTTGTCGTCGCTACCTGCGGGCCATCCCAATTATGTGGGTATGTTGGGCATGCACGGTAACTACGGCCCCAATCTGCTTTCCGCCCAGTGTGATGTGCTCATCGCAATTGGGATGCGTTTTGATGATCGGGTCACTGGAAACGTAAAGAAATATGCCACCCAGGCGAAGGTCATTCACATAGAAATTGATCCTTCGGAAATAAATAAAAATGTGCCCGCGGCAGTGCCCGTCTTGTGCGATGCAAAAAGTGCGCTAAAAGCATTAATTCCACTGGTCAAGGAAAAGAAATATCCTACTTGGAATAAACGATTTTCCGATTGTATGGCGATCGAACATGAAAAAGTGATCCAGCATGATCTTACTCCAGGAAAAGACAATATGATCAAGATGGCCATGGTCGTGCGTGAAGTGTCTGACCAAACCAAGGGCAAGGCGATCGTAGCAACCGACGTAGGCCAGCACCAAATGGTAGCAGCACGCTACTACGAATATAAGAGCACAAACCAATGGGTATCCAGTGGGGGTGCAGGCACCATGGGCTTTGGACTGCCAGCCGCTTTTGGGGCGAAGTTGGCACATCCGGATCGGGAGGTCGTCGCATTTATCGGAGATGGTGGGTTTCAGATGACCCTGCAAGAACTCGGTATGTTGAGTCAGTGGGATGTCGCAGCAAAAATTGTTATCCTGGACAATGAGTATCTCGGCATGGTTCGCCAGTGGCAAGAATTATTTTTTGATCATCGCTATTCCTCGGTCGCACTTGAAAATCCAGATTTCATCAAAATTGCTGACGGGTTTGGTGTCGCTGGTGAAAAAATATCGGAACCCTCCGAAATGAAAGCAGCGATCACTCGGATGCTAAAATATGATGGTCCCTATCTACTACATGTGATGGTCGAAAAAGAGGAAAATATCTTTCCCATGGTACCTTCGGGTGCTGCAGCAAATGAAATCATCCTGGAGGCCCAATAAAAAACACAAGGACGATGGAAAACAAAGAATATACCATTTCGGTATACACGGAAAATTTTGCCGGATTGTTGCAACGTGTGGTATCGGTATTCACACGGCGGCACATCAATATCGAATGCTTGACCACCTCAAAATCCTCAATGGAAGGGGTACACCGATTTACCATTGTGGTCAATGTCACTGAGGAGCAGATCATAAAACTAGTTGCTGCACTGGACAAGCAAGTTGATGTCATCAAAGCCTTCTACTATGTCTCAGAGCAGGTTGTGACCCAGGAGATCGCCTTGTATAAAGTCCCTACTTCAGCCTTCAGCGATGGAGACGAAATGGAACGTTTGGTCCGCACGCACAATGCTCGAATACTCTCTATCGAACCAGCTTACATCGTCATCGAAAAGACAGGACATCAATCTGAGACAGAAGCCTTACTTTTGGAGCTTGAAAAAAGTGGCATCTATGAATTTGTCCGATCGGGGCGTGTGGCTATCACTAAGGCGATGGAGCCGCTCAATCGATATCTTGAATCCGTCAATGCCACTGATCACGAATAAATTAATTTCATACTAAATCGAATAAAAAGCAGGATAATGGCTAAAATGAATTTTGGAGGTGTAGAAGAAAACGTGGTCACCCGCGAGGAGTTTCCTTTGCAAAAAGCCTTGGATACGCTCAAGGATGAAACAATCGCCATCATTGGCTATGGGGTACAAGGTCCCGGACAAGCACTTAATTTGCGAGACAATGGTTTTAATGTCATCGTCGGACAACGCAGTCCATCGGCTTCGTATGACAAAGCCATCGCTGACGGCTTCGTACCTGGCGAAACCCTTTTTGACATAGATGAAGCTGCCGAACGCGGTACCATCATTCAATACCTACTTTCTGACGCTGCCCAAATAGCGGTTTGGGAAAGAATCAAAGCGAAGCTGACCCCAGGCAAAGCACTTTATTTTTCTCATGGTTTTGGCATCACATACAAAGATCGTACGGGCATCATCCCACCTGCAGATGTAGATGTCATCCTGGTTGCCCCGAAAGGATCAGGCACATCACTGAGACGCATGTTTGTGGCGGGCCGTGGGCTCAATTCAAGCTACGCCATTTTTCAAGACGCCACTGGCAATGCCAAAGATCGCGTTGTCGCTCTCGGCATTGGAATCGGTTCTGGCTATCTTTTTGAAACCACTTTCCAGCGCGAGGTCTACAGTGATCTTACTGGAGAGCGAGGCACCTTAATGGGCTGTATCCAGGGCATTTTCGAAGCCCAGTACAATGTATTGAGAGGACGTGGCCACACTCCTTCTGAAGCATTTAATGAAACCGTGGAGGAGCTCACACAATCTCTTATGCCGCTCGTTGCCGAAAACGGAATGGACTGGATGTATGCAAACTGCTCCACCACTGCTCAGCGCGGTGCCCTGGATTGGAAGGATAAATTTCGTGACGCGGTATCTCCAGTATTCGAAGAGCTTTACGACAGTGTTGCCACCGGAAATGAGGCCCAACGGTCGATCGACAGCAACAGCCAGGACGACTACCGCGAAAAACTCGAAGTTGAGCTTACCGAATTGCGTGACTCCGAAATGTGGAAGACTGGAAAAGTAGTGCGCGGATTGAGGCCTGAGAATAATTAGGGTATTTATTTATTTCCAAGGGTCACGACCCCTTGGACTTAGGAATTTTCTTGAAAATTAAAAGTGCGCTGACCACCTCTGGTCAGCGCACTTACTCATGGATAAAAAAATCGAGTTAGGATTTTTGTCTTAATGTACCAGCATAGACTTGGACCATTGATTGCCCGCTGAGGTCAATGTAATATTCCAAACTCCAGGTACTGGCACCACTGCTCTTGATAAATCAATTGAATTAATCCCTGCATTGTATTCGGCCGAATAGGTCTGCACTACCCTCCCCAATACATCTGAAATCGAGACTGTGGCATGTTGTTGCTTGGGTAGGTAAAAGGATATCGTCGTAGACTCCTCGACCGGATTGGGATAATTTTGAAACAATATCGCCTCGTCTCCCAACGGGATCGGTGTCAATTGCAAAGCGACCGGGCTTACTACATTATTGTGGTACGCTTCTGCTTTGGTAATGCGACTATTGATCGAAAGTGCATCTGCCAGTCTACCATTTCTCAAGGCCTTGAGTCGTACCGCAAACACCTTTTCTCCGTCTTTCAGACTTTGTGCATCTGGCGAATTCCAGGAAGTAGTCAAGGCTCCGCTCGCCAAATGTCGCTTACCGAAATAGCGCTCATCCAGATTCAGTGCACTTTCCATTTCAATATCAACAAATGCCAGGGTCTGCTCATCCAGATCAAGCGTAAACTGGTAACCATCTATATTTTTCCAATCCTTCGCGGTAAATTCAATCACATATTCCTCTCCTCTTTCTATAAATCGATCGTCCGTCACCAGTACCACCGATGATGCACTGCGACTTGCACCAGCTGTCGGATCATGATCATGATTTACATCACCCATTTTTATGGCCAGAAAATTCTCGTACATTTCTCGATCACTTACGGCCAGGGTAAGCCGCTGCGGCGCATTTTCCTGCTCAGGTGTATCGCTGGAAAATGTATAATTCTGCAAGATAAATTTCCATGAGTTCACTTGGGCAAACTCATCTTGTTCTGCCATCACCAGCGCACGGATTTCGTCGACATCCAAGCTATTGATTTGTTGATCCTGATTCACATCTGCCGCCAGTCGATCCGCCGGATCAGTAAATACCTTTTCGCCACTGAGGTAATCTACTACAGCGATGATATCTAAGGTGCTCACACCATTCACATGATCATCATTTTTCCTTGGATCAACAGTCACAACGGTGCCCAGTTCGACACGATACTGATAGCTGCCCTCCGAACCATCGAGTATTTCATTGACCGTCCCCGCTGCCTCTACATCTATTGTCACCCGCTCGATGGGCGTACGGTGCACATTCATGAATTTCCCTGAGACATTGCCCATTTGATCACTGTTGGCACATGCATCATTATTGTCTTGCACAACCACCAGCACATCGCAGTAGTCAGCAGTGCCACTCTCGCTCGTCACCCACAGACGTGCCATCTCGTCCTGCATACGCGAACAGGTCACGACGAGGCTGTCTGCAACTCGATCCAAATCAAACGAATCGCTCGCTTCAGCTGCCCACTCAATGTAGAAGTGCAACGAGCTGTAATCCTCCCCACAAGGAGGCAAACTACTGGATTCAAATTCATCTGCCCAGATCACTGCCACCGCGCTGTCGATCACATTGTCTTGGTTCGTGTCCCACGGTTGCAATTCAGCCGTCAGGCTGGTGACGCAAACAGGTCCAGGTTTTTTACTTGCGATTACGTCAAAATAATATTCGCAAAAACTCTCATTCTGGCACTGATCGCGAATCTGTACCTGCAATTTATATTTCCCTGGAACAACGTCTGAAATAGCTAGCGGAAAATCTACATCATTGCCCTCAAGCTCACCACTGCCATTTTTTGTAATCGTCGCAGATCCAGCTTTAATATCTTTCAATTCCCAGTCCACGTTGATGAGACCACAAGCATCAGTAATATTTACTACCCCATCGAAAGTGAGCAAACAACCACCGTTGGCGACCAAAGCTGCAGGATTTTCTGCGCTGCCCTCTCCACCTTCAATACTATTATTGGAGCTTATGATACAGACCGGCGGAATCGTATCAAACACCAGGATTTTTTGCTCGCAACTAAATACGTTCGGTGTATTTAAAATCGCATCAAAATTTTCACTGGCAGGAATACCATAAGTACACCAATCGGCAAAGTACCAGGTACGAATGATCTTGTAGCATCCTTCATCACCACCGACGATATTAAATACTTTGTCCTGGTGACCGACACCTACAATGCGGCAATCATCATCAAAAATATATTTGGCCTCTCCCGTATTTTCTGGACCGGCTGCACCGACGATATTCCCACTGCCGTCAGGATCGTATTCTACACCACATGCAATGACTTCCGTATCGTCCGGCACATCAAACATGTATTTATTTAATGGGCAATAATTGCCGATCTGAATACGCTGGTGACGCACGATGGTATCTGGCACATGAGGACTGTGTATATCCGACTCTGGCGAACATCCTTGCCAAATCTTAAATTTTCTAAAAATATATCCAGCTCCACAGTGATCAAATTCGCACCATACTTCTTGGTCGCAAAAAATATTTTCCGCACAATTACCGACGACGATTCCTTTTTGGAAAGTGCGTTTTTCTACAGCATAGTCACAATAGGTAATCAGTGAATCCTGCCAGACATAGCCGTAGTGCTCGTCATAAGTCCGAAACTTTACCAGACTGTCACGGCAGTAGCATGCCGAGTCACTAAAGGAAATATCACATTCGATTTCTTCCCAGTCTTCATCTACGTAGTTGCCATGATCATCTCTCCAGGCCTTGCAATAACCACCGAAAATATCATCCAGTTGGTTGAATGCTTCTTCCTCTCCGGCCTTGCCTTGCTCGATAATATATTCCAGGCTTACAGGGTGTGCCTCGTCTGCATAGGTATATCGTTTACTGCGATAAGTTTTACAACTCAAGCCATCAATATCAAGAACATCCTTGGCCACCTCTACGGGAGTTTTATCTTCCACCCAAACATCAAGCCAGGCAGTGCTCCAATTGCACCAATAGTCGATGGCCAATACTTCGAT
>CAJQNM010000398.1 GCA_905479665.1 uncultured Saprospiraceae bacterium | reverse complement strand
AAAGATGATACGGCCAAGGACGATTTTGTATTGAACAATCCGATCTATACGGGTAAGATACTGGTGGCCGGTCGGAATTTCGGATGCGGGTCCAGTCGCGAGCATGCCGCTTGGGCTCTGGGCGACTACGGATTCCAGGTGGTGGTCTCGAGTTTCTTTGCCGACATATTTAAGGGAAATGCAATGAACAATGGGATTCTGCCCATCACGGTGAGTCAAGAGTTTCTGGATGAAATATTCCGGGCCGTCGAAGAGAGCCCTCAGGCAGAATTAGAAATTTCACTCACTGATCAGACACTCACCATCGCCGGCAGTGGGTCAAAGCAGTCTTTTGAAATCGACCCCTACAAGAAAATGTGTCTGCTCAATGGCTACGATGACATCGACTACTTACTCAGCATCAAGGATCAGATCGAGGCTCATGAGATCAGCCAAAATTAGCTTGTAAGACCCTCAATCCACAATCATATTATCGACGGAAGTCACTGGAGAAAAAATACTAAATGAAGTTTACGATATCTGTTTTGCCGGGAGACGGCATTGGCCCGGAAGTAATCGAGCAAGGCATAAAAGTGATGGAAGCGATCGGAAAGCGATTCGGTCACACTTTCGACTATCGCTATGGCGATGTGGGAGGGATTGCTATTGATCGCACTGGCTCCCCGCTACCTCAGGAGACAATTGACATCTGCATCAACAGCGATGCACTGCTTTTTGGAGCGATCGGCGACCCCAAATACGATAATGATCCGACTGCAAAAGTGAGACCAGAACAAGGCCTACTCGGTCTGCGAAAAGCCCTGGATCTCTATTGCAATATCCGACCACTCACCATTTTCCAAAATCTCAAGCACCTCTCTCCCATTCGCCCTGAGAATCTCGATGGTGTAGATTTTGTGGTCTATCGCGAGCTTATCGGTGGCATCTATTTTGGCGCCAAAGGACGCAAAGAGGATGGAAATTATGCCTTCGATACCTGTGAATATAGAGTAGAAGAAATCGACCGAATAGCTAAGTTGGCTTTTGCAGCAGCACGATTGCGGGGCAAGAAGCTTATGCTCGTCGACAAGGCAAACGTACTGGAGACATCCCGACTCTGGCGAGAGCGCATCCAGCAACTTGCCAAAGAAAACTCCGACATTGAAGTGAGCTACATGTTTGTGGACAATGCTGCGATGCAGATGATTGTCAATCCAGCTCAATTTGATGTCATCCTTACCACGAATATGTTTGGAGATATCCTTTCAGATGAATCGAGTGTTTTGGCGGGTTCTCTCGGGCTCATTCCATCGGCATCGATCGGATCCAAGACAAGCATGTTTGAACCCATACACGGATCTGCACCAGATATCGCGGGACAAGATCTAGCGAATCCTATCGCAACCGTTGCCTCTGTGGCTATGCTGCTCGATCACCTAAAGTTGGAAAAGGAGGCAGAGACGGTGAGGGCTGCTATTTCAGAATTGCTCGAGCGGGGCATCGGGACAGCAGATCTAAAGGGCCTGGAAGCGCGTAGTTGTTCCCAAGTAGGTGACGAACTAGCAAAGATCGCAGCTGGGTAATGCGCTGGTTTAGCTTTCGCCCCCTGCATTGATTCTATTTTGAATCACATCCTGGACATTGCATTTACGCAATTTACTTTCGACCCATGCCAGTGAATCAATGTAGATAAAGGAGCGACTTTCGTACGGATCTTTCAGAAGCTCAACCAATTTTTCGCGGGTATCTTCCAAGAGTTTTTCATCTGGAGCTAAACCCACTCGAATCTGTCTTCTCACATATCCCAGCAATTCGGCCTGAACCTTATTTCGATTTTTCATTTTATCAAAAAAGCGACTTACCGATTTCTCGAGATATTCCATCAGCGCATAGTTGCCCATCTCGAAGTGTGCCAACAGATGTAATAGACGAGAATACGTTTGTATATCTTCTCGGAGATGGCCTGCTTTCAAGTTGATGATTTCATTGAGGTAGTCAATAGACTCAGAAAATCTTCCACAACCAAAATTCAACCAGGCGGTCCGGTAGTAAAAAACCAAGATACGGTGCTGATCCAAACGTAGACGGTATTTCTTAAGCATTTTAAGGAGTGGCGGCAGTCCTTCAAGTCCTTGCTCAAAAGTACCTTGCAAATAGTGACTGTTCATGTAAGCAGAACTATAGTAGAGAAAATAAATAATCTTCGACGTAGTGTTCAGTGTTTTCTCTTCCTCGGCATAAAAACTGTGCAAGGCCTCGAGATATAGGGAATGCTCACTGGTTTTCTTGAGCGTAAACAATGACGTGAGGCAATAGTGCAAGCCCCTCATGTAGCTATCGGGGTTCTCATGCATCATAGTGGGGCTATCATCATACAGCCCCGTCCAGATGCTGGCGTGCTCGAAGCATTTTTCAAAATCCATCAAAATATAGTATAGCCATACGTAACTCTGATTGAGGTAGACTTTCTCAAAAAAGGTCAGGCTAGCCTCATCAAAATCCGGCAGACTAGAACGAAAATAATCTCGCACAATAAATTCATCCTTCTGATCCTTGACGTGTCCTATCTTGATATATAATCCATGAATTTTGAGTTTCAAATTTGTGAGCCGATTAGTACTCATCAAAATCCGGCAACGATCAGCAGACTCGTCGATTAAATCCTCTACTTTATTGGCAATCTCTCGACTACGAGTGATGTGTTTTTCCTCAATTAATTTTTCGAATTCAAGTATTTCGTAGTGTAGGATATCTTGGTTAGACGATTTCGCAAGGCCCTTTACTCGTTCCAACAATTTGAGGCTCTGCATATAGAGTCCTTTTCCATATAAAATCCGCGCAAAATCAATTTGTTCGCGAATTTCGATATCTATTTCCTTTTTGATATGAATCATCCGCAGACTGCTCAAAATCTGTGAGTAGAGGTGTCTTTTGAGATTGGAAAGTTGGCTCTTACTAAGCTTACTAAAACGCTTGAATACCAAATCTTCATTGTACTCATTCATGCCGTCTAAAACATCAAAAAGGCGAATGAAGCGAGCCTCTATTTTCTGCTGTGTCCGATTGGCAAAGAGCTTAAAATTTCGCTTTTCGGACTTATTCAGGCTCTTAATTAGCTTGAAAAGTTGATCTGTAGTGGAGATAGGCATAACAATTCACAAAGATTTAATCGGCTGATATACAAAGGAATACATTACTCACTTACGCTTAAGGGGTTAGCAAATACGAGCAGATGTCGTGACTTTCAAACTCCTGCAAGAAACTAGTTTTGGATCGTGTCCCACAGACATAGAAAAATCAGAATACTATTTACTAACGAAAAACTGAAAGTATGAAAAAGATAGAAGCTGTAATTCGAGTCACTCAGTTTGAGGCAATTCGGGATGCACTTGCCGACATAGGCGTGCAGTTCTTCACACTGAAGGAAGTGCGCGGATATGGACTGCAAAAGGGAGCAAAATTAGTCTACAGAGGGGCCAATCACGGGGCTGATTTTATAGCACGGTTGCAGATGGATATCCTCGTTCATTCTGACCAGGTTGACATTGTACTAAAGACCATAGAGGAGTCTGGCCGAACGGGCAAAGTGGGCGATGGAAAAATACTAGTGCTGGATGTTGACGCCGCAGTGCGAATACGTACCGGAGAACGAGACGAAGCCGCTATTTAGTAGACCCAATCACTATTACCTAATTAAAATCAACATATTTATATGCAAGCGAACGAAGCACTAGAGGCCGCAACTCAGAGTCAATTCATGGTGAATAACCTATGGCTTTTGATTGCAGCAGCATTGGTTTTTATTATGCACTTAGGCTTTGCCACACTGGAGGCAGGTTTTGTGCAGCGTAAGAACGTGCTCAATATATTATTTAAAAATTCCATGATTATCTCCATCGGAATTCTCACTTATTGCCTTTGCGGATTCAATCTGATGTATCCTGGCTTTGCCGAAGACAGCTCTGGCTTCTTTGCTTTTGCAGGATTGGGGCTTTCACATACCACTGAGGGCTATAGCGCCGCTGATGGAACATATACCTATTGGACAGATTTTATTTTTCAAGCGATGTTTGCAGCAACTTGCGCAACCATCGTTTCTGGAGCAGTAGCAGAGCGAATAAAACTGGTTCCCTTCCTACTATTTGCCACGATTTTTGTGGCCATTTCCTATCCGATTACAGGCTCATGGAAGTGGGGAGGCGGTTGGCTTGATGCCTATGGATTTTATGACTTTGCTGGTTCAACCCTTGTCCACTCAGTGGGTGGCTGGGCGGCTCTAGCCGGCATCATTTTGCTCGGGCCAAGAGTGGGGAAATATACGGCCAAGGGGTTGAGAGCGATTCCCGGTCACAGCATGCCTCTTGCGACCGTCGGTGTTTTTCTGCTCTTTTTTGGCTGGTTTGGCTTCAATGGAGGTTCTGTCTTAAGTGCTGATCCCGAGCTGGTCAGCTTAGTTTTTGTGACCACATCTTTGGCTGCAGCAGCCGGTGCCCTGGGTGCCTTTTTTACCAGCTACATAATGTTCCGATCTTATGATTTGTCAATGGTGCTCAATGGCATCTTGGGTGGATTGGTGGGAATCACCGCCGGGGCAGATGTGATGAGTCCTACTGATGCCATCATCATTGGTTTGATTGCAGGCACCATCATACCTATGTCCGTGAGCTTTTTTGATCGCCTCAAACTAGATGATCCCGTCGGTGCGACCTCTGTGCACTTGGTATGTGGTATTTGGGGCACACTCGCCGTCGGGATCTTTGGTGATTGCGCAGAAGGGGTTGGCAGCTTTGGAGCACAATTAGTCGGAGTGCTAGCCATCGGAGCTTTCACATTTCTGTTTGCCTTTATCGTATTCTCTATTATCAAGGCTACCGTTGGTATTCGAGTAGATGAGGAAGAAGAAGCACGGGGTCTGGATGTAGGCGAGCACGGAATGTCTGCATACAGCTAATAAATTAATTGAACTAAACTTCTAACTACAATCAGTAAGGCTGGACATACTTTCCGGCATTGCCACAATCTAAACAGCGCACTATGAAAATTTTACACTTGAACTTAAAACAGAGTTTACTTGCACTCCTCATGTTTTTATTTTGTCTGCCGGCAGTCATGGCTCAAGAAGCAGAAATGGTCGAAGAGGAAGTAGCAGAGTCAAAGAGCAGTCCACTGAGCATCTCTGGTTCGGTAGATGTTTACTATAAAGCTGATTTTGCAGGAACTAAAGGAGCCACAGGAAATATTAGTGGTGGCGAAAACTATACGTTTTTTGCACCTGATAATAATTCTTTCTCGATTGGGATGGCAAACATTATCCTTGAGAAATCCGTAGGCAACACCTCATTTGTGAGTGATTTATCTTTTGGTCCACGGGGTGGCAGTTCTTCGATCGGAGTAGAGAGCTTGGCAGATGGATCTTTCCACATCCAAAACTTGTATGTCTCGCACTCCTTTAGTGATGCCGTGACCTTAACGGCTGGATTCATGGGTACCTTTGTCGGGTATGAGGTGATTTCACCTGCTGCAAATTTTAATTATTCCACATCTCATTTATTCTCCTGGGGTCCGTTTCAAAATGCTGGAATTAAGCTGGATTTTGCACTAAGTGATCGGTTCGGTTTGATGGTGGGTATTTTTAACGACTGGAATACCTATAGCGATCCGACCAAGAGCAAGGATATCGGCTTGCAGCTCTCCTACAATGTTTCTGACGGATCAGACATCTACCTAAACTTTATCACTGGCAAAGAGAGTGGTACTGAGATCGATCTGACTGCTGGATTCCAGCTTACAGAGACTTTCTTTTTAGGTGTTAATGCTGCGAGCTATAGCAGTGCCGATGGGAAGCTCTTCGGGGGCGGAGATTCCGGTTTTAGTGGGGTGGCATTGTATCCACAGCTTTCTCTCAATAGTGATGTCAGTCTCGGAGTACGTGCGGAGCTGTTTTCTGAAAAGGAAATGAACGACATCTTTATCGGAGACTATTCCGAGGCGGCTTCTATTTTCTCATTCACAATGAGTGCGAATATTGCCGCAGGACCTCTCACATTCATTCCTGAAATCAGGTTTGACTCGGGATCGCAAGACATTTATCTTGATTCAAATGGAATGGCAGCTGCGTCGGCAACTCAGTTTCTGGTAGCAGCTGTGTATAGCTTTTAGTATGGTAAAGATCACAGAAACCAAATGCATAATCACCTATGTATCAATTTTTTAGATCTCTTCTTTCCAATTTGAGTATACCAAAAAAAGGGAAGACTTACTGATAGGGTATCGTTTCAGAAGGATACATTTGGCCGATTTCTATTAAAAAAATTCAAAAAGGTTCTATTTATGTCAAAGCAAAAACTAGAGTATATCTGGCTGGATGGCTATACTCCCACCCAGAATTTACGTAGCAAAACAAAAGTCATCAATGACTTCAGTGGCAAGCTAGAAGATGTTCCAGAATGGTCATTTGATGGTTCTTCAACCAAGCAAGCTGTGGGAGGTTCATCAGATTGCATTCTCAAGCCAGTAGCGATCTATCCAGATCCTGCCCGCATTGATGGATTCTTAGTGATGAATGAGGTCTATACCTACGACGGTTCTCCTCATGAGTCTAACGCTCGGAGCACTATCGACGATGATGACAATGATTTTTGGTTTGGTTTCGAACAGGAGTATTTTATCATGGATACGGAAACTGGTTTGCCACTTGGTTTTCCGGTGGGCGGATATCCGGGTCCCCAAGGCATGTACTATTGTTCTGTCGGTGGTAAAAATACCCACGGTCGAGATTTTGTCGATGAGCATGCGGACCTTTGCATCGCAGCGGGATTAAATTTTGAAGGGATAAACCAAGAGGTCGCCTCCGGCCAATGGGAGTTTCAACTCTTTGCCAAAGGAGCTCGAAAAGCTGGTGATGAGATTTGGATAGCCCGCTACCTCCTCGATCGACTTACAGAGTCGTACGGATATTACATTGAATACCACCCGAAGCCAGTGAAGGGCGATTGGAATGGTTCTGGAATGCACGCCAATTTCTCAAATACACTGTTACGTACCTGTGGCAGTAAGGAAATTTATGAAAAAGTGTGCGAGGCTTTCCGTCCATTAACCACTGAGCACATCGATGTCTATGGGGCTCACAATGACCAGCGCCTTACTGGCCTTCATGAGACTGCTTCGATCGATGACTTTAGCTATGGAATATCTGATCGCGGTGCTTCGATTCGGATTCCACTAGCGACTGTCGAGAGTGGATGGAAGGGATATTTGGAAGATAGACGTCCAGCATCAAATGGAGATCCGTACAAAATTGCTTCAAGGATCATCAAGACTGTGATGAGTGCGGATGTATAGAACCTGCATAGTAGAAATCAAATAGTTTTGAAGTAAAGCCGCGATCTTTTGATTGCGGCTTTTTTAATTTAGGGGCATGATACCCATTTACGGAAGCATGAGCCGACCGGAAAACCCAGCTGAGGGGTTGCAAGAACTGATCCGTGGCCGACTGGAGTGGCGTGGAGATGCACTCAAGATCACCCTATCTACCGACGAGTTCACATCGCTATGTCCCACCACCGGCCAGCCTGATTTTTCGACCGTCGAAATCATCTATGAGCCCGAAAAATACTATCTCGAATCCAAGACAGTAAAATTCTATTTCTGGTCGTTTCGCAACGAAGGAGCTCACTGCGAGAGCCTGGCCGCAAAAATCTGTAACGATGTTGTGACCGCCATAAGTCCGAAGTCATGCCTCGTGAGGGTGAGTCAATTGCCACGCGGGGGCATCGCGATCGTATCTGAAGCTAGAAAATAATGCCTCCTCCCCTTCGCCATCTACTACTCTTTCTCCAGATACTCTACCTAGGGCCAACCATGGTCCATGGCCAGCTGGATTCTACCGGAATGATTGATGACATTCTGGCACAAAAAATAGAACCCTTTCTCAATAATCTAGCGGACGATCGCGATTTTGATTTTAATACACTAGAAGATCAGCTACACGAATACCTAAGGCACCCGCTCAATGTCAATACAGCAGGTATGCGGGATCTGCAAAATATTGGTATCCTAACAGATTTACAAATATCAAACTTGTTGCAATATCGTTCTCAACTTGGCAATTTTCTCTCCATTTATGAATTGCAATCCATCCCATCGTTTGATAAGCGAACGCTCGACCTGCTTCGTCATTTTGTACGTGTTACTGGAGAGGTAAATGACTTGCACTTGAGTCCCAGCCAAATGGCTCAACAGGGAGAAAACGAAATATACCTGCGCTGGAGCCGAGTGCCGCAAACGAAGCGTGGCTATCAAAAGGCAGATGAAAAACTAGAAGCTCCATATGCAGGAGACCCCAATCAGTATTATGTACGGTTTCGTCATAACTACCAGTACAAGTTTTCGTACGGCCTGACTCTTGAAAAAGATCCTGGAGAAAAGCTCTGGGAAAAGGGCCAAAAGTCAGGGCCTGATTTCCTCAGTTATCACATATTCCTGAAAGACTACACCAAGCGATTAAAATTTCTGGCCCTCGGAGATTATTCCATCAGCCTCGGTCAAGGTCTCATCATGCACTCAGGTTTTGGTGGAAGCAAAAGTTCACTTGCCACGCAAATAAAACGGGGAGGCCAAACTGTACGGCCCTACACATCAGTGAATGAAGCCTCTTTTTTACGAGGGGCAGCCGTAGGCTTGGCCTTTGGTGATTTTCATTTCACAGCATTTGGCTCTTCCCGAAAAGAAGACGCAAATTTAATTGTCGATTCTCTTGATAATCAGGAAGTGTCCCTGCTATTTTCCTCCTTGCCAGGATCGGGATTGCACCGAACGGAAGGAGAACGAGAAAACCAGGCGGGAGTCCGTCGATCGGTGATCGGTGCCAGTCTTGGACTCACGCGACCGAAACTACGGCTCAACATCAATGCCGTTCATGCAAGTTTCGATCGAGAATTTGTCCCCAACAGCCGACTCTACAATCAGTTTTATGTGCCTGGCCGATCCGTACAGAACGCCAGCTTCGACTATACATATATCTGGCGCAATTTTCATCTTTTTGGTGAAGGTGCACTGAGTCAAAATGGAGGTCGTGCTCTGATACAGGGCATGCTGATCAGTCTGAGTCGATACGTAGATCTTGCCCTGCTCTACCGCAATATCGACCGTTCGTATCAAGGCATACAGCCCAATGCCTTTTTAGAATCTTCCAGAGTCGTTAATGAGCAGGGCATCTATCTCGGTAGCAAAATTTCTCTACATCGTTCCTGCTGGCTCAATCTCTATGCCGATTTTTGGTCTCACCCCTGGTTAAGTTTTTCTGCAGACGCGCCTACTCGTGGTCGCGAATATATGGCACGTTTCACCTATTACGAAAAGAGAAAAATGGAAGCCTATATCCAATATCGAAATGAAATCAAAGCCCGTAATTACCGCACCTCTGATGATCTTGCAAACAGAATCTTTCTGGGCTCTCGCAAGCAAGTGAGAATCCAATTAAATCACAAAGTAAATCGAAATCTAGAATTACGTAATCGCATCGAATTTTCGCACACTATGTCTTCACCCACAAAATCCAACAAAGGGTTTATCATTTATCAAGATATTATTTATAAGCCGATCACCTCTCCCCTATCTTTTACTGCTCGCCTGGCTTATTTCGACATTGAAGATTATGCCGCTCGAATCTATGCATACGAAAATGATATTTTATATAGCTTTTCAATACCGGCATATTTTGGAGAGGGTATCCGCTATTATTTAAATATCCGACATAAAATAAATAAAACGCTCACGTGCGAGGTACGCTGGGAAGAAACTCGTTTTCGCGATCGGAATGTGATCAGTAGTGGCAATGAAGAGATCGATGGTTCTGTTCGATCTCGTTTCAAAATTCAACTGCGTGCCAAGTTCTAGACCGCTATAACAACTTGCGCCCGTTGCATTTCCCGCATTAACTTCGACGATCATGCTGACCGAGCGAAGTAAGCGTCAGTAGCTGAACATTTCTTCATGCAATGCATGAAGCTCTCGGGTACTCAGTTGCGCATACTGGGGCGCCCAATGTCGAACATACTCGCCATCCGCATCATACTTACGGACTTGAGCAGCTAGATTGTAATGAATTAATTTACGATCATCAAGATCTATTTCAGCCACACGATTCCAATTGCCATAATTACTGCAGGGATCATAGTCGATCAGAATGGATTCAAAATAGGCGGCTCCCATTTGCCAATTTACCCCAAGCGTGTGCACCAAGTATGTCGCTGTGATCTGTCGCCCTTTTGTGGAGAGATACCCCGTTGCTCTCAGCTCGTTCATAAATGCATTGACAAGCGGCACCTCGGTTTGACCCTCAACCCATTTGCCTAGCAGCGCGAAATCATTTTTTAGGGTATGGTCTATTTCAGATTTAATTCCACCTCGTTTAAATATATTATTGGTGTATTTCTTACCCATGAGGCGTAAGAAATCACGCCGTAACAACCCTTGCTTGATGATCTCAGCCGAAGCACAGCATTTTCTGTCTGCAGCAATTTTTTTATCTAAATCCCAGTAAACACGCTTGGGCGATATGCATCCGGTGGAGACCCAAGGTGAAATCAACGAAGGGTGATCAAGTAATTTGTGTTCATCTGCGTAATCGCTGAGGTTTCCCTCAAGAAGGTCATCGAGGCGTTTCATAGCAGTCGTCTCCCCACCTGCAAAAAGTGCATTCACATTCGTATCTGCTATTGTC
>CAJQNM010000397.1 GCA_905479665.1 uncultured Saprospiraceae bacterium | reverse complement strand
CTGCCGATGCTGCTTTTAAGAATTTTCGCAATGTGACCTTGCATGACTTAGATGGTGATGACGCTGCCGAGATCTTATTTGGTAGCGCTGATCGCTTCTATTGCTACGAGGGAGCGACTGAGCGCTGGGCAGTAAAACTCTCTGGAAATAGCCGCTTTCCAGCTGCTATTGGCGATCTCGACGGAGATGGGCAAGACGAGATCGTGGTCACCACTGGCTTTAGTGACGCACCGGGGTCCGTCTATGTGCTGGATAGAGCCGGAATATTGGTGGAGCCCTGGCCGCTGGAATACGGCGGACAGTGGAAAATATCTTCTCCTGCATTGTCCGATGTAGATAGGGATGGAGATCTGGAGATCGTCTTTGGAGACTTGCAAGGGAGCCTTGGCAGCCTACACCTGGTGCATCATGATGGATCTGCTGTCGCAGGTGACTGGCCGTTTGATTTGCCCAATATCCCTGCGGTTACTCCTAGCATAGCAGATATAGATGGCGATGGTACGACGGATTTGGTCATCTGCACCACACGAGAACTGTATGTGTTGACACCTGAGGGCCAGATAAAAACAGGCTGGCCAGTCGGGCCCTCTGGGACCAAATACAGCTTCCAATCGCCGGTGCTTGCCGATCTGTCTGATGATGGTAACTTGGAAATCGTAGGAACTGGACACGGCGCTAATCCCCTTTTTTATACCTATGACGCCATGGGCATTGCCCTTTCTGGGTGGCCCATATCCATATCTGGATGGTCATTTCATCCACCCACTGTGTTTTCTTACGCAGACGAAACAGTGATTATTAATGCGAAACCCGGCACAGCGGAAGTGCAGGAGATGCTTTTTGCCCGGAGTTCTGACGGTGAGATACTGCCGGGTTATCCCATTCGCCAGCAGGGAGGGCACGAAGGTGTGACGACGGTGGCTGATGTGGATGGCGATGGTGATCCCGACCTGGTCTTCTCGACCAATCTCATTACAACTGGTGGAGAAGGATTGATCTATGCCTACGATTTTCTTAGTGGCAGGTTGCTGGATGGATATCCACTGGTGCAGCGAGGCTGGACCTACATGAACGGAGCCACTTTTGCCGACATCGACGGAGATGCCGATCTCGATATGGTTGTGCTGGCGTATACGGAGAATGCAGGAAATATACCCGACACTACGTTCATCTATGCGTATGATCTGGGAGTCTCGGCAGAGCGAGTCTGGTGGCCTACCTACAAAGGGACCAATGACCGATCTGGCAAAGTTGATCTTGACCGGCTTCCATCTAGTACAAGAGAAGAGATGAGCGGCATTAAAATATTTCCCAACCCTACCACGGGCCAGTTGCACCTCGAGCTTACATCCGCTAGTTCCCCCTTTGCCGTGCGAGTTTTTACAAGCTCTGGTCAGCGTGTGGCCGGATTCGAGGCAGTGGAAAAATCGATCGATCTAAGTGGATTATCAGCGGGTATTTATTTCATAAATATTACGGTAGGCACGAATCATGTGCTTAAGAAGGTAATCGTGGAGTAGTCTGTCATAAATCCACTTTAACAAACTTTAGTTTTCGTCCAAGCATTTTTAACCACGCTTTAACCCTATAGGTGGTGGGATAAAACGACTTTATAGTAATAAATGCAACAGTTATGAAAACGAAACATTTACTTATCGCAATGATCACTATCCTGATGGCATCTTGCCAATCAGTAGAAAAAATGATCGACACGGGCAATTATGATTCTGCCGTAGTAAAATCTGCCAAGAAGCTAAAAGGGAAGAAAAAACTCAAGACAAAGTATGTGACGGCTCTGGAAGAGGCTTTCGTGAAAGCGACTGAGCGGGACATCGCTTTGGTAAAGCGGCTTGCTGCATCAGAACGATCGGAAGACTGGGGCAGTATCCTGGATCTTTATCACCAAATCGATCGCCGCCAAACGGGAATCGTACCCTTGCTCCCCATCGTCTCGAAAGATGGATACGAGGCTAGTTTTCAGTTTGTCAAGGTGGCTAAGTTGATTACTGCAGCAGAGGATAAGTTTACCGAATTCTTAAAATTGGAGGCTGTTGCCTTGCTCGATGACGGGCGCAAAGGAGACAGGCGAGCAGCCCGCAGTGCACATGAACGCTTTGAGCAATACCTCGTTTATGAACCCACAGATCCCGACGTAAGAAGAATGCGCAACGAGGCGCTTGCGTTGGGCATGGTTCACGTGCGAGTGAATGTCGTCAACTATACGGGCCAGCTCATGCCACGCCAAATGCACAGCGAGTTGATCAGCCAGGGTTTGCCTCAATCAAGTTGGATTGCCTACACCCAGAAACTAAGCCCTTCGGCAGATTTTGAAATCAGAATATTGCTGGACCGCATCGAAGTCAGTCCCGAGCAAGTGCGGGAGACTGTGCAGCAAAGGGTTGCAAAAATCGAAGATGGTGTTGATGTTGTATTGAATGCATCCGGCAAGCCTTTGAAAGACTCCCTAGGCAACGAAATAACCGTAGCTCGCTACGTACAAGTACAAGCCGAGGTGCTTACTGTCGAGCAATTTAAATCTACCCTCCTGGTTGGTGAAATCGTGTGTCGCAACCTGGTTAGCAATCAGAGTGAGTATTTGCCTATTCGCTCGGAGGTCGTTTTTGATCATACTGCTTCGGCCTATCGAGGTGACGAGCGTGCTTTAAGATCGATCGATACAAAAGCCTTGCGCTATGATGTCTTGCCTTTTCCTGATGATCAGGCCATGTTTGCTGATGCATTGAGTCGCATCTCCCCCATCATACGAGGTAAAATAACTGAATCGGTGTTTTTATAGTTTTATCGATTTTTTGAAGAAGAGACGCTCTTTGGGGAGAGCGCCTCTTTCTTGTTGGACCGAGCTGTTAGGCCCGAAATGAGATGGAAGAATCTGTTGAATTCTTAAAGTGCCTTCGGTAAAGCCGTGAAACTAATTTTGGAGGCATTCTAACGGCAGATGATCAAAGGACATCTCGATATTTTGCCAGACTGATCATGCAAAGTCAGGAAATATAGGCCACTTTGCAGATCCTGGTCCAGAACTATTTGATCATGGGCTAAGGTCCCTTCTTGCATCTCTTGACCATGCAAATTGTACAAGATGAACTTTTGATTGATCTCGGCTTCTGAGAGGACCCTCACCACACCATCCTTGACGGGGTTGGGGGCGATCAGTATCTCGGATTGTATTCTTTCTAGATGCTCAGTACTAGTCGATAGGCCTTTAATAGGTATGCCTAGCGTATGTTGGGTGGTCACTGTATCAACTTCTGATACCAAGGGACCTACGTGAATTAAAGCCTTATTCTGGATTACTGTGCCCAAAGGAGTGCCCTCTTTGGGTCGCACCTTAAATTTTAGAAAGCCTAGAGATTCTTGCTTGCTTTTGGCAGTACTCTGCAATTCAATCTCATCAAAAATAAAGTCAATGGTACCATTTCCGACTTCCATACTATAAGGGTGAGAAGAAGCTCCCGGTTGAAGCGTAGCGAGATCAAGGTGTGGGTCAAGAGTATCTCGGATTTTAACGTAGAAATGTCCATTCTCACCTCGATTTTGAAAAGTGATCTTGTACTCGATGAGTTGGTTGGGATCGATGGTGGATTCTGAACCGACACCAATTGGAAGCCCTTCCATGGTATTTGCATCCAGTGTCAGCACATTGGCTTGGCAGTCTTGACTGTAGTATGACACATCATCGAGATCGCCCAACTGATTAATGAACCCTAAGCTGGAAAAGCTGCCATTTGAGCATCCTTCCAAACTGGCTGCTCTCTTTTTACCTATGGGATTGCCCGCTTCTTGCTCCACTTCCATTCGATAGCTGGCGCCGGTCGTGGGGATTCGGGATTCCCAGACCTCGCCGACATCGAGATCTACTTCACCTTGTGAAAACGTAAGTATGTCTTCTATGACAATGTAGTGCTGAGGTAAAAGCGTAGGCTGGTCTCCGGTATTCTCAATGCGCAGAAGAATAGAGTCACCTTCGCATTCCATAGAGGGGATCAAGTCGGAAATAGGGCTTTCGGGGGCAAAGTTCGATGCCTGAATGATTGCCCTGCTGCAATGTGTCTGACCTGGCAATGACTCTTGGCAATCATGCTCCAAGTCGATCCAAATTCGTCCGGACTCGCTGATGTCCAGGTCACCGATCTCAAACCGGACGATATTGTGCATTTCAGCAGAGTACTCATTTGATGCATCCATGATCTTGAGGTGTGCATCAAGTTGGATATCGATAAATGCAGCTGTAGCCTCATGCGTTCCTGCATTGTGGTAGTCTATAAAACCCCGGCTATTCCTACAGCGCTCAAGATATGGGACACTGAGGTCGACATGCAGGAATGGAGCTTTCTTCATCGGACTGGGCACGGCTACGATATCGACCTCTATGGTTTCGAAGTCGTCTGTGAGCTCAACTTGACCAGATAGGTTGCAAGCGGTCCATAGTGGGTTGCTGGGGAGTATGTCGTAGGAATAGCTGCCTCGAGGTAAGGCCATGCTAAAGTCGCCCTCAGGTGATGAGTTTCCCCGGTAGGTCGAGCCATCATCTCCGGTAAACTGAATTTGCCATAAATGAAGTGCTTCCATTAAACCGGGCTGCTCACATACACTCGGATCGCCATGACGCACACTCCCTACGATCAGTCCGATTGGTGCGAAAGAGTAGACCACGGGTCCGCTACATAAACCCTGCTCATGATCAGGACAATCGTAAACCACTTCATTGCGATACGCTGGAGTTGATGGCATGAAGGCCTCTGATGTGAGTATGTCTGTGGTCGCGGTTACTGAGATGGTCAGAAAGGTCTCATCATTTCTCAGTGATCCTGCCCGTAACATGTTCCCACCCGCACCCCTGTCCCAGTATACTCTATGAAACCCGATTCCCACTGGCGGCGGATCAGTAGGGTCCTCCATGAATGGAAGTTTGCTGTTCAGTACCGCATCGATATCTACGACAAGATCCTTGGTTTCCAGTGCTATGGATACTGCAAAAACCTCTTGTAGGTTCTTTACAATAAAGGGAATTTGATAGGTTTGTTCAGCTTTCAGTTCCATCTCGGGGATGAGAATTTCGAGTGGTACGCCGTCTCTCTGAGCGCTGGAAAATGCCACAAGGCAGAGGCAGAGTAGGTTGCTAGCAAAGAATTTCTTTAGGGTGCTGTAGTCCATTTTGTTGCTGTTTTAGTCGTCCGTTGCTGATTCTTGAGCGTCACATGTTATCTGGCGGCATAAAGATGGGGCTACCCTGGTCTTAACACAACCACAATAATTCAAATTAGTCGAATGAAAATATAGAGTATGTAATTATAAAACATTATGAATCAAGATATTATATCTTTGAGTGTGATAAAAAGTCAAAGAAATCTTGAAAAAATACTCTGTTCGCTTACCGCCATAGAGCTTGGCAGAGCTCGAAAATTCTTACAGTCGCCCTATCACAATCATCGATCGGATGTGATTCGATTGTTTGAGGTGTTGCTGAGTCATCCCACCCAACTTAGTCTTTCGAAAGAAAAGATGTACGCCCAGGTTTACGGGCAGGTGAAATTTGACGATAAAAAACTCAGATATGTGAGATCCGAGTTACTTAGTCTAGTATGCCAGTTCGTGGCCATCGATCAGCTCAGGAATAACTCCTCTTCCTTTCTTGCTCTGCAAGCAAGTGCATTGCTGGAGAAAAAACAATTTTCACAGGCGAGCAAGTTCCTCAAAAGCGGTGCTCGAATCTTGCAACCGATGGCTGGGACAGAGGCTCAAAAAAATCGACTATTGCTCAGCCAGTACAATCTTAGACTGGGGTTTGACCAAGAAGTGTTTGATCATGAGCTTCTTCGCAAGAGCAGTGACCATCTTACTGATTTCTTTATTCTTGAAAAATTGCGTCTGTTCTGCCTGGCGGAGACGTATCTCACCAGGTTTCCGGTGCAATTTGAATTCCCTCTGAGAAGGAAAATTATAGAGTATTTGGAGAACCAGGCGGCCATCAAAAACTCATTAATAAAATTGTATTGGTGCGCGTACCAGACCCTGACTGCCGATGACTCGACGCAGTATTTTGTTAAACTCAAAGCGGGAATCACAGCGCTGGAAGGAAATATAGAAACCAATTGTCTAAAGGAGCTGTATTTAATAGCCATTAATTATGTAATCGGGCGGATAAATCGTGGCGAACAATTATTTAGGGAAATATTTCAGCTGTATCAACATGGCATTGAGGATGACATCTTTATAGAAGATGGGGAGTTGTCACCTGGCACTTACCGAAATGTCACCTTGGCGGGATTAAGATTGGGGGAATTTGAGTGGATCGATTCATTTCTTGAGGACTTTCGAGATAAGCTCCCAGTAAAAAATGGGATGCATTACTACCACTACAATCGGGCTGTATTTACCTTTCGGAAAGGAACCTATCGTGAAACATTCCAACTTTTACAGCGTGTAAAAATTCAGGATGTTCATATGAATCTGGACATGCGGCGCATGCAGGCCATCATGTACTTTGATGAAAATGATTTTGAAGTGCTGGAGCATCACCTTGAAAGCCTCCTGCGCTATCTACGGCGGCATCAGAAAGAAATGACCTATCACCATAAAATATGGTCTGACTTTGTCACGGCAACCCGGATGCTTATCCGCATTCATTATGGACAAAGGGATTTAAATGATCAATTGATCATTTTCTTGAGCGAACACGAAGCCATCCCTTCA
>CAJQNM010000396.1 GCA_905479665.1 uncultured Saprospiraceae bacterium | reverse complement strand
ATAGTTTTTTGACAGGTGCTTGATTGTGGCAATGAATATCGATGATTGACAGATGCGGAAGAGACGGAACAGCGGGTGCTAGAATGTGCAATGGGTCTTATTGCCATCATGCTTTTTCCAATGGTTGGGCTTTCGCAAAACTGGCCGAAAAAATAATAACCTAATTAGCACATGTTAAAAAAAGTAGTTGCTATTGACTGCTGCTCATAAATAGTGCCAATTGCTAAGGCCATTTGCCCACAGCTATATATTATTTTGCTGGCTTGATTTAGTAATGATTGATGCTCTTGCAAGTAGCACCACTATCGCTACCATCTTAGCAAACAGCGGGAGGACAACCTGAAAATCCAATATAAAGAAGTAGGGATGACCATTTAATGCACAAAATTGAAGTTTGCTTAGTATGCTCTATTCATAGCAACATTCTTATTTATAGGGTGACAAAAACGAGATAACCGACATAGCATCCGATACATCCGAGCCGACGCTTGAGGGCCTCCATAAAACCCCTCGCCTAACAGATACCGAAATTAAAGAGCTGTCTATTGATGATAGAAGAGACGATCCCATACCTTTTCGAGGAGTTGCAATGAGGAATCCCTACACACTGGAAAACATGAAAGCTGCTTATGAAGCTTTTGCAAGTGAGTTCGGAACTGGTCAACATAACACAGCCTTTGAGATTCGGTCCGTGAAACGCACGTTCAATGGGTCATGACCCATTGGAATTATCTGTATTTGTAACCGTTTTATAACTTGCTCCCACCTGCCGCTACGATCTCACTCTCTTTGTTCACGGTAATAACTAAACAATGAAAATATCGATAGCTGCCTTTCTGGCCATTTTCAGCCTAAGCCTCAACCTCGCCGCACAGGATTCGTATCACCAGGATCTGATCCAAACCCTTTCCGAGCAATACCAGGTGGATACGCCCACCTTTGTCTTTTTTGACAACGAAGAAGAAAATCTCACGGCTCAATACTTTTATGGAGATGCATCACGAGCAGATACCACCAGCGAAAGTTTCTCTTTTACCGCGCTTTCGGATATCACTGTACACTCAGCTGGGGTGAATCCCTGGGATGCGGGACTAGGCATTCGTAGCCTAAATGCGGTAGCCACAGGTGATGTCGTCCTGCTTACCTTCTGGGCCCGTGGTCTTTCAGATCAGACCGAAGTCAGCCTCTTTGCCGAAGATGCCGCTTTTGACAAGCAAGTATTCCTAAATCTAAAATTCACCTCCGACTGGAGCCGATATTTTATACCCTTTACTTCGACCAAAGATTTTGCCATTGATGAACTGGTAGCCGGTTTTCATATCGCTCTCTTTGCTCAGCAATTTGAGTTCGCCGGCTTTACTGGCTTAAATTATGGACCAATCAATATGGATCTGTTGCCCTCAACCATCTCACCTGGTCGCTACGGAGGCTTCGAGCCAGATGCCGCCTGGAGGGCGGAAGCAGATGCCCGCATCGACTCCCTGCGCATGGTTGATCTACAAATTTCTGTGGTTGATGGTGACGGCAATCCGATCGAGGGTGCCACCATCTCGGTAGAAATGCAGCAACATGCCTTTGGTTTTGGCTCCGCATTTGTGACCAGCCGTTTCGCCGAAAATCGGGATCCAATACCCACCTACGTGGAAAAAATAACTGATCTGGATGGAGCCGGACATGGGTTCAATGTTGGCGTGATGGAAAATTCCTTAAAGTGGGATGGATGGGAAGAACAATGGATTGGCACCCCCGAGGAAACCGTTTCTGCAATTAAATATCTTGATGAGCAAGGCATTGAGATGCGTGGTCATACACTCATGTGGCCAGGTTGGGATCATATGCCCGTTGATATGCTTGCCAATCAAAGCGATCTGATGTATATGCGCGATCGAATTAATCAGCGATTGGACTCCATGTTAAATCATTCTGTCTTAAGCGGGATCATCACCGAGTGGGATGTGCTGAATGAGATCACCCAGGTGCGAGATCTCGAAGGGGCATTTATGGCTGATCCTAATTTTGCAACGGGTCGAGAAATATATTCGGAAATAATCGCCAAGGTCAATGAATTGCAGCCAGATTTTACCAACTATATTAATGACTATGTGGTTTTATCCGGTGGTCCATCGGCTGGGGTGATCGCACGCTACCAGTCCTACTTGGACGAAATAGTAGCCAGCGGAGTCAAATTTGATGGCATTGGATTTCAGTGTCACATCAGTACCCAACCGATATCAATTCTACAAGTGCAGGAGCAACTTGATGATTTTTATGTGCGCTATGGGAAACGTGCCAAAGTGACCGAATTTGACATCAACCCCAGCGTGCCAGCGGATGTGCAGGGGGCTTACCTGGCAGATTTTCTCACCATGATATTTAGCCACCCGAGCATGGATGCCTTTCTCATGTGGGGATTTTGGGATGGCAATCATTGGAAAGGCAACGCACCTCTATTTGATCTGGATTGGAATTTAAAGCCATCCGGTCAAGCATTTATCGACAAAGTTTTTGGCGAATGGTGGACCAGCGAATGGACTGTCTCGGACACCGCAGGAATGGCTTCAGTTAAAGCTTTCAAAGGAACTCACCAGATCACAGTGGAAGTAGATGATGCGATGCAGGAGATGCTCATTTCTACAGATAGCACAAATACGATTGAAATTACTTTCGAGACTACTGCACAGCGCGATTTTCAACCCCGTGATTTTGAGGTTTTCCCCAATCCCGTAATGAATGGCTCGGTGCAGATCAGCGGAGATCACTACCCCTCCCTGAAAAATATAGAGTTATTGACCATCGATGGAAAATTGGTGTCCACTTTTATTCCACAGAGATTATTGCATCTAAATGTACCTGCTGGGGTCTATCAATTAAAATTAATTTCAGAAGATCGCTTGGAGGTGCATCGATTGGTGATACAGGAATAGCACCAGCCATCATTTATTGCGCGGAAACCCACACATGACATGTCTGGTCTCGACCATAATTGATACACTATCCTTTATGCTGATATGGTATTTAGTTGAGGGCACTGACTAGACATGTCATGTGTCTCCCATTCTCAATTATCAATTATCACTACTCTTCCAGATGTATCACCTTCACTCGCCCTACCTATCTGTTCCTGCTGAGGTCTATCAATTAAAATTAATTTCCGAAGATCGCTTTGAAGTTCATCGATTGGTGGTACTGGAATAGCACCAGCCGCCAATATATTGCGCGGAGCAGGACTACACATGACATGTCTGGTCTCGACCATAATTGATACACTATCTTATATGCTGACCTGGTATTTAGTTGAGGGCAGTGGCGAGACATGTCATGTGTCTCCCATTCTCAATTATCAATTATCAATTGTCAATTATCACTACTCTTCCAGATGTATCACCTTCACTCGGCCTACCTCCCCAGTTTTAAGCCGCACTTTAATGCCGTGCGTATGAAAACTTGCTGACGTAAGTAGGCGCTGCACAAAACCTTCCGTCAGCTCTCCAGATCGTTGGTGATGCTTTTGCACAATCTCGACCAAGTCTCCTTCGCTGATGTTTTCGCGGTAGCACCCGTCTGCACTATTCTTGCTCATCAGTCACAAATTTTGAAAAATCAAGCAATTGAATACCCGTTTTTTCGAGTTTAACTAGCTTCTCTTTATAGAGTGAGCCGATGGCCCGTTTAAATGCTTTCTTGCTGAGTCCTAATTCTTGCTTAATTAATTCGGGCGAACTCTTATCAGTCAATGCTAAAGACCCCTTTCCTGCAATCAGCGCATCAAGAACCACTTGCGTATTGGTGTCGATGGCCTGACGGTATCCCGGAGGTGTCAGTACCACATCTACTTTGCCATCCTCACGAACCACTTTTACGTATCCCGGCATTTTATCCCCCAGACGAATGGGCTTGTGTACGTCCGACTGAAAGAGCAGTCCTCGGTATTTTTCGTTGATCACAGCGGCGTACCCAAACTCATTGCGTTCGTAGAAGAACAATTCTACTTTTTCACCAGGCTCCAGGGATATCTCCTCCATCTCCAAAAAATCGCGAATCCGGCTCGATCCAATCAAGCGCTTCGTGCGTTCATCCTCCAGGAGGTGAATTGGGTAGAAGTTGCCGGCCTCCATGCGCTGCAGCTGTTCCGCAAAGGGGATAAAGAGATCCTTAGACATTCCCCAATCGGCAAAAGCACCCATCTGATTTACGTCTTTGCACTTCAGCCAGGCAAACTCGCCTAACCTGATCCGTGGCTTCAGTGTCGTGGCGACAATCCGATCTTCTGAATCGGTGTAGACAAAGACATCAATCTGGTCACCCTCTCTCAAGTCATCTGTGACAAATGCATTGGGCAGCAAAACTTCTGCACCTGCTTCATCAATCAGGTAAAAACCAAAATCTGAGTGGCGGTTCACCTTGAGGCTATTTACTTTACCAAGAATCATGCTGGCAAGATAGCAATCGCCACGTAAGCGATCTCCCTCAATAGATAGAGATGGCAGATCTGCGATATAAGAATTCATATACCGCAGACCTGCTATCAATCAATCAATCACTATCGTTCATACACCTAATGCGTAGTAGTACGTGCCGGGCATATTTTCATAAATACCCTCTAGCATGATGCCGCCTTTTTTGCCATCCAGAATATCGACGAACTCTTCCACTGACTCCACCTTGCGACCATCCACCTTGGTTACAATAAAACCCTCCTGCACCTGAGTATATTGGCTTAATTTTCCAGCGAGCAGTTTTTTAATCTTCACCCCTCCTGCAAGCGCAAGTCCATTCGCTTCCTCCTGATCAAGGTCTTCCAGTTCCACACCCAATACTTTTATGATTTCGAGATCCTCCTTACTGGTTAACTCTGCGTGGCCATTCCGATCACTAAGCACCACGGCAAGTTTAATTTCTTTTCCTTTCCTATTTATCTCCAAGACTACTTCCTCTCCAGGTCGATGTCGAGCAATCATACCCTGTAGTTCAGGCGACGTATTAACCTCTATCTCATTCACTTTCTTAATCACGTCACCCACTTTGACTCCT
>CAJQNM010000395.1 GCA_905479665.1 uncultured Saprospiraceae bacterium | reverse complement strand
CTTCTATTATGTCCAATTTCTTGGTTGTCCGGCAGTACCGGTTTTCGTGTAATCACCTGGAATGGTGATGGATATTCTGGATCTTCATCGGGACCCAACCTCCCTGTCTTCATAAAATGCTTGACCAGGCGATCTTCGACGGAATGATACGTCAAGACCACCAGCCGACCACCTGGTTTGAGAACGCTGGCTGAAATTTGTAGTAGTTTTCTTAAAGCACCCATTTCATCATTGACCTCGATTCGAATAGCCTGAAAAACCTGCGCCAGATATCTGGCGGGGTTTCCTCGTGTTATTCTCTGGGTGATCTCGAGCAGGTCTGGGACCGTCGAGATCGGACGCCGCATTCTCGTTTCGACAATTCGGCTAGCCAAAGTTCTCGCATTTCTCACTTGTCCATAGTCGCCAAACATCTGCCAAAGTTGCTTTTCTGAATATTTTGCCAGAACATCGGCAGCCGTCGATTGCTGCGATTGATTCATGCGCATATCCAGCTCTGCATCTCCTTGGAACGAAAACCCCCTCTCCCACTCATCAAATTGATGTGAAGAAACCCCCAAGTCCGCAAGCAGGCCATCGACCTTCTCGATCCCCAAATAATTGAGAAATCGATCAGCATATCGAAAGTTTGCTGGGATTAAAGTGAGTCGCTTGTCGTCAATTGCATTGGTTTTAGCATCTTCATCTTGATCAAAGGCCAGTAGTTGACCTTCGGGAGTGAGTCGCTGCAAGATTTCCCCTGCGTGCCCTCCTCCTCCATAGGTGGCATCGATGTATGTTCCGGAAGTTTCTAGCAGCAATTCGTCGATGGATCGCTGCAACAAAACTGGAACATGGTAATCGCTATTCACCTCATCAAGTTATTTCGGATGATCCCAGAACACGCTCGGCTAGCTCGGCAAAGTCTGCAGGCTCCTCGCTAAGAACTGCATCGTAGGACTTTTTGTCCCACAGTTCAATTCGATCGAGGTAAGCAAACAGAATCACTTCCCGCTCTGCGCCAATGTATCCTAAGAGAGATTTACTGATCAAAACCCGATCCGCACTATCCGTGGTGAGATTGCTCACACCCCGAAAAAAATAGCGGATAAAATTTCGCTCTTCCACCCGGTAGACATTTAGCTTCTTAATTCTTTCAAGATTCTGTTCCCAAACTTTTTCAGGATAGATCATTAGGCATTTTTCAAAACCGCGATTCACGAAGAACGAATGTGGCCCTGTCCCACCAAGTTGCCTCAGTAAGATCGTGGGAATCTTGACGCGACCCTTTGCGTCAAGACGACAAATAAATTCTCCGTGTAAGTTCGGCTTCTCCATTAGCCTACTTCGATATAGTTATCGAATAAGATAGTCCAAATATAGCCTATTTACCACAATACACCACTTTTTCCCACATTAATTTAAAAAAATGTTAATATGTACTGAATTCATCTCCATAGGTCAAAAATAGAACAACAAAAGGGCTAAAATCGATCTACATAAATAACTGTTTATTAGATATTTATATTTACATATATCAAATTTATCTAATATAATACTTATAAAACTAACGCGTGTCAAAAAGTGGGAATCTAATGAGAAACTCGATTGCCTTGATCGATAGGTGTCGCTCCAGTCGGTAACATTCCATCTGCATTGCACTACTTTATGGTAAATCAAATAGAAGAATGCAATGAAAACCTTTATCGAACTGTGGTCAGCCCGCCAAAGCTGGTTGGATCTCCCTCAAAAAGAAAGAGTAGAATACATGGCCCAACTCTCTCCTGGCCTGAAGATGTTTGCCGAGGCGGGTGTGGAATTTGGTGCATGGGGTAAAAATGACGCTACGCAAGACCATCGAGGCAACTATACATTCTTTGCTAT
This sequence comes from uncultured Saprospiraceae bacterium, assembly GCA_905479665.1. Lineage (GTDB taxonomy): Bacteria > Bacteroidota > Bacteroidia > Chitinophagales > Saprospiraceae > CAJQNM01. The sequence continues at coordinate 10,991 of CAJQNM010000395.1, read as the reverse complement.
TTGGAAATTTCCGAATGAGGAGCTTATTCTACAGCTTGAAAATATCCTAGCCGAGGCCAAATGGTATGACTATTTTGATCAGCAAAATATCTCTGGCTCAAGTCAGACTCCCCAAGAAGTGATTGGAATGATGATTGAAATGTCTTAGCTAATACACTGACCAGCGAAGCGAGGTCAGCCCACACCCACACCCACACCCACACCCACACTCACACTCACACTCACACTCACACTCACACTCACACTCACACTCACACCCACACCCACACCCAATCATGGGTATGGTCCAAGCAACCCTTTCATCCTGATTTTCAATACTCCGAAAATCGCCTCATGAATAATGCCTGACGACATTTTCGAGACCCCTTCTACCCGATCCACGAAGGTGATGGGTATTTCACTTATGCGGAAACCTCGTGTGTGAGCGGCATATTTCATTTCAATTTGAAAGGCATAGCCCACGAAACGGATTTTATCGAGAGGGATATCTTGGAGCACAGCCCGTTTATATCCGACAAATCCTGCGGTGGGATCTTTGACTGGCATCCAGGTGATCATCCGGACATAGAGTGAGGCCCCATAGGAAAGCATAATCCGATCGCGCGGCCAGTTCTCCACATTGCCGCCAGCCACGTAGCGAGACCCGACGACGACATCTGCTAGTTCATTGTTGAGCGTTTTTTGCATTCGATTGAGGTCGGCAGGACTGTGGGAAAAATCAGCGTCCATTTCAAAAAGAAAATCATAGCCATGCTCGAGTCCCCACTTAAAACCAGCGATGTAGGCCGTTCCCAAGCCCTGCTTGCCCGCACGCGAGAGAAGGTGAATACAGTTCTGACTGTCCTCTTCCATTTTCTGCTTGACAATGTCGGCAGTGCCATCAGGGGATGAATCGTCAACAATCAAAACATGGAATGCCGTAGGTTGAGACAACACCGCATCGATGATCTTCGCGACATTCTCGCGTTCGTTAAAGGTTGGAATAATGACCAAGCTTCCAGACATGGGCACGAAATACCAAAAATTAGCTTAGTTGACCAAAAGAGATATTAGTTTTTTGGATAAGATGTCGGATCTACCTCATTCATTAGGTCATAAACCAGCTCAAAAATGTCTTCTGCATTGGGTTTTGCCACGAAGTCTCCATTTTCTCCGTAAGGTGGCCGATGATCGGCTGCGGTTAGGGTTTGGGGAGCCGAATCCAAATGGCGGTAGGCCTTTTGTTTTTCTAAGACCTGCTGCATCATGAAGGCACTGGCTCCTCCCTCCACATCTTCATCTAGAAAAAGTACTCGATTGGTCTTTTCAATCGACTTGACGCAGCGATGCTCCAAGTCGAATGGGAGCAGGGTCTGAACATCAATCACTTCGACCTCGATATCAAAGTGACTTAATTGTTCGGCAGCTTGCAGTGCGGGCCGAACACATGAGCCATAGGTAATCACAGACAGATCTGAACCCTCTCGCAAGATTTCAGGCACACCGTATGGAACCGTATATGTGCCGAGGTTTGAAGGTTGTTTTTCTTTGAGACGGTATCCATTGAGGCACTCGATAATCAGCACGGGATCGTGCGACTGAATTGCCGTCTGATACATACCAGCAGCCTGCACCATATTCCGCGGTACACAAATGTAGATCCCCCTTAAGATATGCAGCAACATGCCCATGGGCGATCCAGAATGCCAGATACCTTCCAAGCGATGGCCACGACTTCTGATGATCACTGGTGCTTTTTGAATGCCAGCGGTGCGGTAGCTCAGGGATGCAAGATCATCTGATAGTGGGGCGATGGCGTACAAAATGTAGTCAATGTATTGGATTTCAGCGATGGGTCTCAATCCTCGCATCGCCATTCCGATAGCCTGACCGATGATCGACCACTCGCGGATCCCAGTATCGGATATCCGCTCATCACCGTAGCGTCTTTGCAATCCACGGAATCCTTGATTCACATCTCCCAACATCCCGACATCCTCGCCAAAGGCAAATACGTTGGAACGCTCTTCAAATAGATGAGCGAAATATTGGTTGAGAATATCAAAGCCGTTGATCTCTGGTGCCTCCGCATCATACTCGATGGGAACAACGGGTACCTGCAGTGCAGACCAGCGATCTTCGGTATAGAGGTGAGCACTAAGATCTGTAACCAACGAGGTCCTTTGTTCATCTATCCAATTGCGAATCGGAGTCGCTATTTTAGGGTCTCGGAGCAAGGCCTTTTGATACGCACGACGACCAAGCGTGAGCAGCTCGCTGATAGAAGTGTTGATCAGCTGACGTGATTCACGTGCGAGTTCATCAACCTCCACCCCCTGATTTTCAAGGTGATCTAAGTGATTGGTCAAAGACTCCGAGACTTTCACCACCGATTTTTGAGCTTTTTCCCAGGCTGCTCGTTTGGCTGTCCGTGCAAAAATCTTCGCTTCTTCGCGGATATGTTCGACCTCTTCTCGAGTAGCCAGGCCAGACGAGACGATCCATAGGGCCATGGCCTCGATGCAATCACGCTCGTCTTCCCAGGCTATCCGTTCAGGTGTTTTGTAGCGCTCGTGAGACCCCGAAGTAGAGTGGCCGAGCGGCTGTGTCATTTCTTCAATATGAATCAGTGCAGGTTCATGACTCTGCCGAATCTTTGGGATGGCATGAAGAAAAAGTTCGCAGAGGGATACATAGTCCCATGCCTTGGCTCGATAGATAGCCATTCCTGCTTGATCTTTAGTTGTCTCAAAGCCAGCCAGTGCTTCCGAGATCGATCCCTTAACGGTCTGAAATTCCTTCGGTACAGAAATCGAGTAGCCGTCATCCCACACACAAAAGGCCACGGGCACCTGCAGCACACATGACGCATTTACAGACTCCCAGAAGGCGCCCTCGGAGGTGCTTCCATCACCAATTGTGCAAAAAACCACTTCATCTCCATTGTGTGAAAAATCCCCACCATCCATTGGTAACTTCCGATATTTGGATGATGCCATGGCCAAGCCTACGGCTCGCCCTACCTGACCTGCAGTGCAAGAAACATCTGCCGCAGTGTTGTACTGGTCTAGATGGTTGGTCCAATAGCCATCTTTGATCAACGGAGATGCAAAGTGCGAGATCATCTGCCGACCGCGTGAAAATGGATCATTTTCAATATCGGCGTAAAGCTGGGCAAAGTAGGCCTCAATGGGCACTCCTAAGGCGAACATCAAGGTCTGATCTCGGTAGTAGCCAGATCGAAAATCACCTTGGTGAAATGCTTTGGCCATGGCTACTTGTGCCACTTCCTTGCCATCTCCTGAGATGCCAAATTTAGCTTTGCCCGTCAGTACCTCGCGACGAGATATCACCGACGCCTCTCGACTACTACAGCAAACAAAAAAATCGTGGAGCACTTCTCGTCGGTATCCCTCTTCAGCAGATATGCCTGCTTCGGTCGTATCGTAGAGGGGCTCGAAAGAAGCTGTTTCCATAGAGTCAATTAGGTTAGACTGTTAATCGGGCAGGTAGCGGGGTTCTCTGCCTCAAAGATAACCTTTTGAGTCTCATCCAGAAGATGAAAGGATGACAGATGTGTTACCTTTCATGGAACTTTCGTCACAAGGATGAGCAGCACAACATTCGTTAATGAATTGTAAACAGCCCCTTAAGAATGGACAGCTCGCAAATAAATCGCTAAATTTGCACCACGTTAAAACACTGATAAAAATGAAAAATCTGATTCTTACCTCTTTCTTTCTTCTGATTGGTACTGGTGTACTGATGGCTCAGGAGGAAAAACAGCCTGTCGAAAAAGCGACTGAAGAAATGCCTGTGTTCGAAGACATCGCAGGTCCTAAAATGACATTTGAACACACCACAGTCGACTATGGTGAGATCGATAAAGGTGCAGATCCCTTGCGTGAGTTCATCTTTGTAAACGATGGCCAGGAGCCATTGGTCATCAAAAATGCCAAAGGCAGTTGCGGCTGTACCGTGCCGACATATCCTCAAGAACCAATCATGCCAGGTGAGCAGGCCTCCATTGAGGTGCGTTACGACACCAACCGTGTAGGTCCTTTTACGAAGACAGTCACACTGACCACCAACATGCCTACCGACAAAGTAGTCCTTACCATCAAAGGAAAGGTGCTGCAAGTCGAAGAGCAAGAAAGTGTTCCTGAAAAGGAAAAATCAGTCTTCTAGGTAGGACGCTCGTTACACTTCAATAGAAAACATATGACCCTGTCTGCCCAGTGCTGACAGGGTCTCTTTTTATTTCTAATTTTGCAACGCCAAAAAAATCCTGACCATGATTGTACTTCTCTCTCCTGCCAAGTCACTAAATTTTGACCCGGTAGATGAACCACGTAGCCAGCCCCGTTTTAAGAAAGACACCGTCGCACTGGCCGAAATCATGAAGAAGAAGAGCTCTTCCGATCTACGGGAGATGATGAAGATTAGTCAAAAACTCGCCGATCTAAACCGCGACCGTTTTCAAGACTTTACCGCATCGCATACCAAGAAGAATGCCAAGCAGGCAATATTTGCTTTTCAGGGAGATGTGTACCAAGGACTGCAGGCGGAACACTTTACCAAAAGCCAATTGGCCTTTGCACAAGATCATGTTCGTATTTTATCCGGACTTTACGGTTTGTTGCGACCATTTGATGTGATCCAGCCCTATCGCCTGGAGATGGGGAGCAAGGTAAAGACCAAGCAGGGCAAATCTCTCTATGATTTTTGGGGAGATGCACTGACCGAAAAAATTAATGAAGACCTGAAGGCAGTCAAATCGAAGGTGGTGGTAAATCTTGCCTCGGAAGAATACTTTAAGGCGATCAATAAAAATAAGCTCGAAGGAGAATTATACACTCCAAATTTTAAAGAATATCGGGACTCGAAGTTGAAATTCATCTCTTTCAGCGCAAAGAAAGCTCGTGGATTTATGACCCAATACATCGTGCGAAATAAGATTACCAAACCGGAGAAACTCAAGGGCTTTGATTTGGAAAACTACGCATTTGACGAAGCGTACAGCAACCCTCCCTTCGATCTCATATTTACCCGCTAGAATGCATCAGCCAAAAGCCGCAGAAATCAAAGGTTGCATTTTTGATATGGACGGCGTGATCGTCGACACCGCTCACTATCATTATCTTTCCTGGAAAGAAATAACCGATGACTGGGGGTTTGATTTTACCCCGAAAGCCAACGAGATACTCAAGGGTGTCAGTCGCACAGAATCCCTAAGACTCATTCTGGAACTCGCCGGCCTGGAGAAAAGTGAAGAAGAGAAAACGGCTCTATGCGTCGAGAAAAACGACTGGTACCGCCAGTCGATCAGCAACATGACGGCAGATGACGCCCTACCCGGAATACTGCCTTTTATTGAAGAGCTGAAGGCAGCAGGGCTGAAAGTGGCTCTTGGGTCCGCAAGCAAAAATGCTCGCCATCTTTTGACACTCATGGGCTTGTCACACCACTTCGATGGCATGGTAGATGGCAACGATCTTACCCGCAGCAAACCCGATCCGCAGGTTTTTTTACTGGCAGCAGAAGCGATGGATCTCCTACCCAGCGAATGCATCGTCATCGAGGATGCGGCCAAGGGCATTGCCGCAGCCCAAGCGGCAGGGATGCGAACGGTAGGAATCGGCGAGGTCGAGTATCTAGGAGCGGCTGATCTTGTCCTCTCCTCCACATCTCTGCTTTCTTTGCCATTCCTGAAGAACCGATTAAGCGCAGATCAATTACCCGCAGGATGAAACGATACATCACTCATGACCCCTGGAAGATCATTGAGGATAAGTTCCACCCCGAATACCAAAAAATATCAGAGAGCCTTTTTAGCATTGGCAATGGCCAAATGGGACAACGGGCAAATCATGAAGAAGGCTACTTGGGTGAGACGCTGCAGGGATCTTACCTGGCAGGGATCTACTATCCCGATAAGACTCGAGTGGGTTGGTGGAAAAATGGATATCCTGAATATTTTGCCAAGGTCCTCAATAGTCCCAATTGGATCAACATCGATTTAGTTATCGATCAGCATCCGTTTGATTTGCGAGAGTGGGAGATCCTGTCTTTTCGAAGGGTGCTTGATATGCAGAATGGCATGCTCCAGCGCACGATGCAGATCCAAAAGGATGACGTAGCTCTTCTTATTTCTGCTCAGCGGCTGTGCCACTACCAAGAGAAAGATTGCGGTCTGCTGACCTACAGCATCAAGCCACTGAAGGGTAATATCGAGCTGAGTATGGCCTCCAGCATCGAAGGCGATGTACGCAATTCAGATGCTAATTACGACGAGGACTTTTGGACTGCACACACTACTAGTAAAATAAAGAGTGGCCTGCAATTGACCTGTCGCACCCGGAAGACTGACTTCCAGACAACCTATTCTTTGGCATCACTGTTTCGAAAAAACGAGACCGACCTCAAACCAGAAAATATTCGTACTGATCGGCGGATAGCGCATCGTTGCACCTGTTCCCTCTCTCAAGGTGAGATGCTCACGCTAGAAAAATATGTGATCGTTCATTCTTCCCTTCATGAGCCTCCCGAGATACAGGCCGGCAAAGGAGAAGAACGCTTGCGCCAAATGGTGGATCAAGGAATCCAACTATTGTTCACAACACACAAACAGGTGTGGCGCCAAAAGTGGGCCGAGAGCGACATTCAAATAACTGGTGATGTAGCCGCTCAACAAGGCATCCGGTTCAACATTTTTCAGCTCCATCAAACCTATAGTGGTGACGACCCCAGGCTCAACATTGGCCCTAAGGGATTTACCGGTGAAAAGTACGGTGGAAGCACCTATTGGGATACGGAAGCCTATTGTTTGCCCTTTTATCTTTCGACCGCACCAACGACTGTGGCACGCAACTTATTAGTGTACCGCTACCGTCACTTGGAGAAAGCCATCGAAAACGCAAATAAATTGGGCTTTGACAGCGGTGCCGCACTCTACCCCATGGTCACCATGACTGGCGAAGAGTGCCACAATGAGTGGGAGATCACGTTTGAAGAAATACATCGCAACGGGGCTATCGCTCATGCCATCTATTATTATGAAAAATATACTGGCGACAATTCTTACCGTGTAGCCGAGGGTGCCGAGGTACTCGTTGGGATCGCTCGTTTCTGGGCACAGCGGGTACACTATTCCGAGCCCAAGCAAGCGTATGTCATACATGGTGTCACTGGCCCCAACGAGTACGAGAAAATGTAAACAACAACTGGTACACCAACCTTATTGCTCAGTGGTGCCTACGATATGCACTGGCAACGGTAGAGCTCATCCAGCAAAATGAAGATCAATGGCAGGTCCTTCTCTCCCGCACCGATTTGAAAGAAAGTGAACTGGCCGAGTGGCAACTTATTGCTGAAGGCATTTTCCTTCCGGTCGATGAAAAGCGAAACTTATTTCTACAACAAGAGAATTTTCTCGATAAGGAAATTCGTCCAGCTACCTCCCTTCTCCCTAACGAAGTTCCCTTGCATCAGCACTGGAGCTGGGATCGTATTTTGAGATCTTGTTTCATCAAGCAGGCGGATGTCCTGCAAGGCCTCTATTTTTTCGAAGAGCAATTTGAGCGAGAAACCATCAAGCGTAACTTTGAGTTTTATGAACCACTCACGGTGCACGAATCTTCATTAAGTCCCTGCGTGCATTCTATTCTAGCCTCGGTCATTGGCGATGATCAAAAGGCATACGACATGTATTTACGTACTGCTCGCCTTGATCTCGATGACTACAACAACGACACGGAAGATGGCTGCCACATCACCAGTATGGCGGGTACCTGGCTGTCGATTGTTCATGGATTTGCCGGAATGAGGATCATGGACGATCAGCTAACTTTCCAGCCTACTTGTCCAGACGCATGGGAGTCGTATCGATTCCGCCTAGTCTTTCGCGGTCGCATTCTAGGGATCAAGATCAGCCAAGCCGAAGTTCAGATCTCCATGGTCGAAGGTGTACCACTTAGAATAAAGATCGGGAGCGAGCCTATCCATTTGTCTTCAGCTGAAATAAAAACGTGCCCACTATGAAAGGAAAAATGATTCTTTGGTCTCTTATTTTGGTATGTCTTGCCTGCAAATCAGATCCGCCTAGCACGGAGACTGCACTACCTGAATCACCCAAAACCTTCCAGGTGTACTCCAAGAAAACTCCCCATTGGGCCAAAAATATGACGCTCATGCGCGTTGACCTAAATGATCCAGAAGTGACCCTCGCAAGCACCATCAGCAACCTGGAGGACTGGCACAGACTTGGCATCTCCACCATTATTCTTACTCCTGTCTATGCTATAGATGAGGAAGGACAAGTGGTCGACTTCACCAAGGTGAATCCCAATGTTGGCACATTTGAAGAACTTCTTGACTTCACCAGAACGGTGAGACGTAAGCGCATGCGCACAGTACTTGAATGGAAACTACCACTCGTCTCCGTCGACCATGTCTGGCGTAGCAGTAATCCTGACTGGTTTATCGAAGAGGATTCTGCCCCTACCCGGCTTGATCTCAAAAAAGAAAATTTACGCAGTACGCTTATCGAGAGTATGAAATTTTGGCTCAGGGCTGTTGATGTTGATGGCTTCAGTTGCTTGAACAGCAAGGAGATTCCCAACGTTTTTTGGCAAGACTTGCGGCCTGCGCTGGAGACCATCCGACCAGTGATTATGTTGGCTGATTCAGATGGAATCGCGCAGCATCATGAGATCTGTTTTGACGCGACTAAAGCCTCTTCGTTTGATGGAATGTTAGATCGCATCCTTGATCAGGAAAAAACAGTTTTAGATTTTCAGGAGTTCTACCAGCATGAGTTAGCCAGCCAGCCTAGCACGTATTACACCTATCATGTTTACTCTCCGACTACTTTGGTGGAGGATCGTGACAAACTAATCGCTAGCCTCACTTTTCTGATGGATGGTGCCACTGTGCTTGAGAGTTCGGAGATATTGCAAAACAACCCCAAATTCTTCCAGCGACTTATCATGCTACGTACACATAATCGCAGCCTAGGGCACGGTGCCGATGGAGGCCGTATGAAATTCATCCTGGAGCATCCGAGAGTGCTTGCTTTCACACGAGTACACGAAGGTCAAACTGCCATTGTGATTGCAAATTGCTCGGGAGAAGCACAGTCCTTTACCCTGACAGAATCACTGCGTACCATGTCAGACCTCTTTACAGGCAAGGACGTGCGTATACTTCAGGACCAAGAGGTCTCTCTTGCGCCCTGGCAGATTATCGTACTCGCTAATCCGGGCATCCAGATATGACAGTAAAAATAAGAGTGCTCAAAGTGCTTCATGACGCTGCAAGATTTTTATCAGATATTACCATCATAGTGAACAATCCGGTGGGGTTCAACCGTTGATAGAGAGTGCATGAGAGAAGGTTCAAATAAATATCGCCGTGCTCGAGAGCGAGTGCTCAAGCAAAAACAATTTTATCGTCATGTTAGTAGCTGGATCTTTACCAGTATATTTCTCATGGGGCTGTTCCTCTTTCTCCGGATGCCCCCATGGATCACTCTAGTTGTTATTGCTGGTTGGGGAGTAGGAATCGCTGCAGAGGCTGTTGATGTATTTGGGTTGCCCGGTTTGGATCGGGATTGGGAAGAACGCAAGATTCAGGAGGAGATGGAGCGATTGGATCGCCATGAAGGGTATACTCCGGAAGAAGAAGCTGAAGACGTGCTCGACCTGGATGACGACCCTCCTCTGAAAAAAACCAAGGAACCCTTGCCTCGTAAGAATTGGCGAGACTCTGATCTTGTCTGAGCAGAAAGAGCAGAAAGAGCAGAAAAAGATTGTCATACATATTTTGTTATTTCGCTATGGGAGTTTACATTTACACATCACTCCGGAATACCTCCTAATTATCTAAGTTTAATTTTGACCGTTTGAAGGGGAAAAGAGCTTCGTTCCGACAAGAATTCATTGAAGGAGGCCATCCCAAATTGCTTACTGTTGCTCTTTTCCTCACGGTCTTCCTTTCCTGATCTTACCATCAGCTTCAAATCTTGTGATTAGTATTGGTACTTTTGGCGTCAAGTTTGTGATGATAGTCACGTTAGCATGCTGAAAGAATGGCAAATCCTCGTCCTAAGCGCTTAGGTCCCGGTCGCGAGAAGATCTATGAAACGATCTTCGAGGCCGACACCCCAATGGGTAAAGCCTTTGACATTGGCCTGCTTATCATGATCATTGCCAGTGTGATCACCGTATTTATGGAAAGCGTGGAGAGCCTCAATGCTCGCTATGCGCTCCTCTTTGATGCGTTGGAGTGGATCTTTACCATCTTTTTTACCATTGAATATTTTCTGCGCATTTACAGTGTAGTTCGCCCCATCAAGTACATCAAGAGCTTCTATGGAGTCATTGACTTACTGTCTATTCTGCCCACCTACATTAGCCTGCTCATACCCGGAACAGAAGTGGGTGCTGTCCTGCGGATCTTACGCCTGCTGCGAGTATTCCGGATCTTCAAACTCAATAGTTTCATGCGGCAGGGAGCTGTGCTGCATATAGCTCTGCTCAGAAGCCGACGGAAGATTGCCGTTTTTCTCTATTTCATTTTTCTCCTAGTCATTGTTATCGGATCGTTCATGTATCTGATCGAGCACAATGGACCAGCGTCCGATCAGTTTGATAGCATCCCAAGGAGCATCTACTGGGCAATTGTGACCATTACGACTGTTGGATACGGAGATATTTCTCCTGCGACGGAACTTGGACAGTTCATAGCAGCACTGGTCATGGTCACAGGGTATGCAGTGATTGCCGTGCCAACCGGCATTGTAAGCGCGGAAATGGCAAGCACCTATCATGACATTCACAATACTCAGGTATGCCAACACTGCATGAAAGAAGGACACGATGACGATGCCAAATACTGCAAGTCATGCGGAGAGTTTCTACACAATGCGATGATTGACAAAGTACTCGAGACAAATGAAGAGTAGGTGCCATCTGGAGCTAGAAGCGTCACTCCTTTTGGATCAACGGTATTTC
>CAJQNM010000394.1 GCA_905479665.1 uncultured Saprospiraceae bacterium | reverse complement strand
CACCTGGGGGACCCTTCGTTCCGGTTTCAGGACCTGGGGTGCGATCCATCGGCGCAGGTTCCATACCTGCGATTTTTAATCATAAGTTGTACGATCAGCAGCATATCTTATTTTTGATCCAATGATTGCAACAACGTACGAGGGAGACAAGACTTTTGCCGTATCGGAGAGAGGGGCGAGTGCGCCTGGTAGGGGAGAAGTACAACTGAAGGTAGCGTATTGCGGTGTCTGTGGCACTGATGTACATATTTATCACGGCATGATGGATCAGCGTGTATCCATGCCGATAACCATAGGTCACGAGATGTCAGGAACAATCTCAGCGCTCGGAGCGGAAGTGGTGGGATTTGAAGTCGGTGGAAAAGTCGTGGTTAGACCGCTGGACAACAGAGGTGAGAAACCTTCTGACAATGGACACAGTCACATTTGTGCGGACCTCAAATTCATTGGCATTGACAGTCCTGGTGCCATGCAACAATACTGGAATGTGCCGGCCTTCACTTTGCACAAATTGCCTGCTGATACCGATTTGCAACTGGCAGCACTTGTCGAACCGCTGGCCGTGGCTTGTCATGATGTGAGGCTGTCTGAAATGCAAGAGGGAGAGCATGTCGTTGTTTTGGGGGGTGGCCCGATTGGAATGCTGGTGGCGATGGTCGCTCGAGAACGTGGTGGCCAGGTGATTATTTCTGAAGTCAATGAGAACCGGGTCAAACTGGCAAGAGAACTGGGCTTTCGGGTGGTCAATCCAGTATCTGAAGATTTGCTCGAGATCATTGTGGAAAAAACAGATGGTGCCCTGGCCGACATTGCCTTTGAGGTGGCTGGCGTTCAGCCCACGCTTGATATAATGACCGAGGTGGTCGGCATTCGAGGTAGAATAGTGATGGTCGCCATTCACGGTCAGCCCAAGCCCGTAAATCTCTTTAAGTTTTTCTGGAAAGAGCTAAAATTGATCGGTGCTCGCGTGTACGAAGAAGAGGACTATGAAGATGCCATCCGCCTGGTCAATAAGAAAAGATTGCCTTTGGAATCACTCATTACCGCAGTGGAGCCACTTACGTCAATTCAAAAAGTATTTGAGCAAATCGATAGCAACCCAGATGGAATGAAAGTGCTGCTGGATGTGAGCTGCTAAATAAGGAAACGTCTAATGACTCTATTTCTCAAAAAAATCTAAGGGACCATAAATTAATTAGCATGTCAATATTGAATAATTTTAATCTAGAGGGAAAGGTGGCCCTGGTGACCGGTTGCAAAAGAGGCATCGGTCGCGCCATGGCGATCGGTCTGGCAGAAGCGGGAGCTGACATTATTGGGGTGAGTGCAACGCTAGAGACGGAGGGGAGTGAGGTGAGTAAAGACGTCGAAAAAGCGGGTCGAAAATTCAAGGGGTATTCCTGCGATTTTTCTGACCGTACCGCACTTTATAATTTTATTGAAAGAGTTAAAAACGATTTTCCACAGGTAGATATCTTAATTAATAATGCGGGCATGATCTTGCGTACACCTGCTGCAGACCATCCCGATGAGATGTGGGACCAGGTGATTGAGGTCAATCAGACGGCCCAGTTTATCCTCACACGAGAGTTTGGCAAAGAGATGGTCGGACGGGGATTTGGTAAAATTGTTTTTACGGCGTCACTCCTTACTTTTCAAGGGGGCATAACGGTGCCAGGGTATGCAGCCAGTAAGGGTGCCATCGGGCAGATGACGATGGCCTTTGCCAATGAGTGGGCAGGCTCTGGTGTCAATGTAAACGCAATTGCCCCGGGATACATCAGCACTGACAATACCGAAGCACTGCGAAACAATCCGGACCGATCTGCAGCTATTTTATCACGCATCCCGGCAGGCCGTTGGGGGACTCCAGAAGATTTTGCCGGGCCCACGGTTTTTCTTGCTTCCGCTGCCTCCGACTATATGCATGGCACGGTCATGCTGGTCGATGGAGGCTGGATGGGGAGATAGTTCCGTAAGCATCGAGTCATGATTAAATCACTGAAGACCAGACTGTTTCAGGTACCACTGCCCGAAGTGCTTTCCGATGCCAAGCATGGAGACCACCATTCCTTCGAGTTGGTGACGGTCACCATCGAGACGGACGATGGGGTGAGTGGCACTGGGTACACGTACACTGGAGGCAAGGGAGGGTACGCGATCCGCTCCATGATTGAGCATGATTTTGAGAGTGTACTTTTGGGCAAATCCGATAGCCCGGAAGAAGTACACGACTTTTTGGAATGGCATATCCATTACGTCGGGAGAGGAGGAATTGCGTCATTTGCCATGTCAGCAGTTGACATTGCACTATGGGATATCCGCGGCAAGAGACAAGGCTTGCCACTTTGGAAAATGGCTGGTGGAGCAGGAAATACCTGCCAGGTGTATTGCGGCGGCATTGATTTAATGTTTACCGAAGAGAAATTATTAAATAATATTCGGGGATATCTGGAGCAGGGATTTAATGCCGTAAAAATAAAGATCGGCAGACCGAATTTTGGCGAAGATTTGTCAAGAGTACGGGCAGTACGAGAATTAATTGGCGATAAAATCACCTTCATGGTAGATGCCAATTATTCGATGTCTGTCGCTGAAGCCATCCATGCGGCAAAAGCATTTGCGCCCTATGACTTGCTTTGGTTTGAGGAACCGACCATACCTGACGACTACCTCGGATTCGCCGAAATCTCTGATGCCACTGGAATGCCTCTCGCGATGGGTGAGAACCTCCATACCATCCATGAATTTGAGTATGCCTTCCGACAAGCGAAATTGTCTTTTATCCAGCCAGATGCCTCAAATTGCGGAGGAATCACCGGCTGGCTCAAGGTCGCTGAAATGGCAAAGTCGTACGACATACCTGTGTGCTCCCATGGCATGCAAGAACTACACGTGGGGCTAGTCTCCTCTCAGAGCCACGGAGGCTGGCTGGAAGTACACAGCTTTCCGATTGATCGATATACCAAGCGTCCTTTGGTCGTTGAAAACCACCGAGCAGTGGCTTCTGATGCACCTGGGACCGGCGTTGAGTTTGATTGGGAGAAATTGGTGCCTTACGCTATCATAACCAGCGCGGAATAGATCCGCACCTGCTCAGGGTATCGGATGATTTCTGGGCCTCCGTGCATCTCTTGCGCGGTATATCATTGCGCCTTTGGGAGACCAGCGCGCGGAATGGATCCGCGCCTAATTTAAGGGCCTTCTGAGAACCAGCGCGGAATAGATCCGCGCCTATTTTAGGGGCCTTCTGAGAACCAGCGCGGAATAGATCCGCGCCTAATCTGGGGTATGGGATCATTTCTGGACAGCCGCGCATCTATTGCGCGGTATATCGTTGCGCCTTCTGAATACCAGTGCGGATTAGATCCGCACCTAATCTAGGGGATCGGATCATTTCAGGACAGCCGTGCATCTATATCGCGGTGCATCATTGCGCCTTTGGGAGACCAGCGCGGAATAGATCCGCGCCTAATTTAAGGGCCTTCTGAGAACCAGCGCGGAATAGATCCGCGCCTATTTTAGGGGGCTACCCATGGCTTTGAGTAACGAAGTATGGTGGTAATAGGGGCCGCATCAAATCGGTAAGTTGTTTTCGCCGGTCCCTTAGTTGGAGAGGTAACAGTACAATGGGTTAAAACCCATTGGAAGAGTTTGGGGTATATGAAACTCTTCCAAGGTACTTTAGTGCCTTGTTTTTGTGATTTGTGGTACTCGAAAAGCAATGGGTCATGACCCATGGAATTATGTGCCTTTCCGGGGCCAATCTCAATCCAAGGCATATGAACCAGTAAGTGTTTAGCAACTCCCGGCCCATCCAAATCAATGCAATTAATTGCCCTAAAAAGGGCAAAATATTAAAACGATAAATGTTCGTATTGTGCGTTACTAGCACTTGCAAATTGCCCTGAAAGGGCAAAACATCGAAGCGATGGATGCAATCCATCGTTAGATATGGACCCTGTTTTCGAGCCCTGGAAGGGCGCGGACAATTAGACCGTCATCATTAAAAATGCACATAAATACCTATTTTGTAGTTTATATAAAGAGGTATTCCTATATTCGGCAAATAATCCAGAAGGCACCATGGGTAGACATCACCTGGGAGAATTTGAAGAGGTCGTTTTATTGACGGTGGCCATCTTGCATGGAGAGGCGTACGGTCTCGCCATTTTACAGGAGATCGAGACTCGGCTAGGTCGTAAAGTCAGTATCGGATCAATGCAGACGGTCTTGCAGAGGTTGGAAAAAAAAGGCTACCTCAGTTCTGAATTTGGAGAAGCCACAGCCGTGCGAGGTGGTAAACGAAAGCGATATTTCCAAGTGACGAGCTATGGAAAAAAGGTGATCACGGAAGCCAAAGAGCAGCGCATGAGTTTATGGAGCGCCATCCCTAAAATAGCCTTTGAATAATCCGGTCATATATAGACCTCCGAAGCATGCATTGCGATTTTTTCAATGGTTTTGCCGAGCAGACCTGGTGGAACAAATTGAAGGTGATCTGTTCGAAAGATTCCAGGGGGAGGTAGAGCAAACATCGCTGAGCGCTGCCAGAAGGAGCTATTGCTGGCAAGTTCTACTTCTATTTCGACCGGGCATAATCCGTTCTGTGCATTCACAATCACTAACTAACATAGCCATGTGGAAACATAATTTTATCAGTAGCTGGCGGAATTTTAAGCGCAATCTTGCCTATGGCGCGATAAATATATTTGGGCTAGCGATCGGACTCTCCTGTGTCATGCTGATCGCGATCTTCGTAAAGTTTGAACTGAGTTACGATACATTCCACGAAAATTATGAACGGATCTATCGAATTGCTAAGGAAGATCCTGGCAATTATTATTTGGGCACCAATCAATTTGCCGTGACTTCTGCTCCTCTCGTGAAGGCCTTGCCGGACGAATTTCCCGAAGTCGAGCATGCGACCCAGATACGTAAAGAGGAGTGCCTATTTGCGGTAGGAGACTCCAAGGCCTACGAAGATGGAATCTATGCGACCCAAGATTTTTTCAAAGTATTCACATTCCCCTTTCTGCAAGGTAGTGATGAGGCATTGGTTGAGCCGAATTCAATTGTACTGACTGAATCATTGGTCAGGAAGTACTTTCAGAGTGAAGATCCTATCGGTACCCACATTACGGTTGATATGGATAGCAAACCCACCGAGCTGCAAATTGTGGGAGTGATCAATGATGTCCCAACAAATAGTCATCTGCAATTTGACTACTTGA
>CAJQNM010000393.1 GCA_905479665.1 uncultured Saprospiraceae bacterium | reverse complement strand
CCTGCTCTGCTGCGCAATAACCAGTCGACTTTTGATAACGTCTTTGCAAATTATCTGGCGTACGATGATGGCACGGCTGAATCGGGACTAAAGGCAGAAAATAATACGGGGATCGTCACCATAGTCCAGGAGTTTTCAATTAATGTAGCGGATCAATTGCAAGGGGTACAATTCTTCTTTCCAAGGGTGGAGGGAGACAATGAGGATTTACGCTTCAATTTATTGGTGTGGACAGATAGCCTGGCAGGTGAGCCTGCCTATGTGCAAGAGTCTTTGCAGCCGCTGTATGCCGATTTATTTTTTGATACGATCCAGGGATATACCACCTACGATCTGAGAGACACAGCCGGTCAAAAAATAAGTCTAGACCTTCCGGTGGGGAAATTTTATGTGGGGTGGCAACAAGTCCGAACATCATTGGTCGGCGATATCTCTGTAGGGCTGGATAAAAATAGACCAGATGGTACGGATTTCGTTTTCTTCCGCATTAATGAGGGAGCATGGATTAATGTAGGCGCCACCAACAATGCCATTGAAGGTGCCTTGATGATTCGACCATTGCTAGGTGATGAAGAAATTATTTCTACACGTGTACCGTTGATATCTTCAACTAGTTTGCGGGTTTTTCCCAATCCAGCTCACGAGAGTATTTATTTTTACCACGAGGAGCAGTCGGTCGAGGGGTGGAAGTATACGCTGTATGGTTTAGGAGGCAGAGCATTTTTAAGAGGTGATTTATCTGGAAGGATCAGCGTGTCAGATCTACCTGTCGGAATATACCTGATGGTTGTGCATGACCGGGAACAAAAGCTGGTGTTGCGCGAGAAGATGCAGATAGGGAATTGAAAATAAATTAATTAATTTTTTATTGAATAATAGATATTAATGGACATTACGGTAGCGGACTTAAAATCAAGACTTGCGGCTAGCGAAGATTTAATACTCATCGATGTGCGTGAAGCACATGAGCATGAGGAATTTAACGTAGGCGGTAAATTAGTGCCACTTGGCACTATTCCTTCTTCTATTGCTGAACTGCAAGATCACAAGGAAGAAGAAATTGTGATCTACTGCCGATCGGGTCAGCGTAGTGGAATGGCGCAAAAATTTTTGCAGCAATATGGGTTTACCAATGTGCGGAATTTAGAGGGGGGCATGCTCGCTTGGGCAGAAATGGAGAAGAAATAATTTTTACTGGCCTTGGCCTCAAAATGAATTTTTCCACATCATCGACTCCACTGGTTTGATGGTGCGCTCGTTGTATTTTGCCGATGACTTGTGGTTGTAGTAATTTTCAATTTCTCCATCGACGGTAAAATAGATTAATTGCCCCACAGGCATCCCCGCGTAGATGCGTACTGGGTGGATACACGATATCTCCAATGTCCAGGAGTTGCAAAAGCCCACATCGCCTTTTCCGGCAGTGGCGTGAATATCAATCCCTAATCGACCAATGCTGGATTTTCCTTCTAGAAAAGGAACGGCGCAATGTGTTTCGGTATACTCCTCTGTTACCCCCAAGTATAGTATGCCGGGCTGAAGAACAAAGCCTTCTTTCGGAATGATCAGCTCTCTTATCAGGTTGTGTTTTTTTGCATCCAGTACCTCGTCGGTGTAGGTAGCCAAGTGTTTTCCCAGGTGAACATCGTAGGAATTTGTGCCTAAGCAAGTGGGGTCAAACGGTTCGATGACAATTTCTCGGGTCTTAAGCTTTTCCAGAATTCGCTTGTCAGAAAGTATCATAGTTGGTGTTTTCTATTAGGAGGGCGTGAAGATAACTTTTTGCTATCGTGAGAGCTCCCAGATAATAATGCGCTGATCATCACCCCCAGAGATCAGCAGACTCAGGTCCTCAAGCCAAA
This sequence comes from uncultured Saprospiraceae bacterium, assembly GCA_905479665.1. Taxonomy (GTDB): domain Bacteria; phylum Bacteroidota; class Bacteroidia; order Chitinophagales; family Saprospiraceae; genus CAJQNM01. The sequence goes on along the minus strand of CAJQNM010000393.1, from coordinate 8,302 downwards.
GTATGGCATTTACAGAATTAATATGGCCTCCATGGCGGGCTTTGTCAATGGTCGCGATCAGTTCCAGACTTTCGGGGTCCCACAGCCGGATGGACTTGTCGCGGCTTGCTGAAACTACGATCTGCTCGCCGAGGGCTGCGCTGATTTGATTGATGGTGTACCAGTGGGCATCCAGACTAGTGATCGGAGCCAGTGACTGGAGATCCCACACTTTGAGTTTTGCATCTCGACCTCCGCTGTATAGTTTGCCTTTTGAGGGGAGGTGGAGCGTCGTAAATACGGACGGGAGGTGTGCGCGATCGATTTGATCTTTCAGTTTCTTGGTGGTCCAGTCGATCCGGTAGATCCGCCCGTCGCTGGCCGAGACGATGAGCTGATCATTGTGCTCGTCGTATTCGATGGCACGGAGCGATTCATGGCTCAATGCAAACGAAGTAATAAGCTCTAGAGCCACTGGATCCCAAACGCTGAGTTTGCCGTCACCTCCGGCTGCGACCACCACATCACCCACCTGCAGTACGTCAAAAACCCCCTTGTCGTGAAAGGCCATGCGCCTTGGTGCATTGGCTTGGGTAGTGTCGACAAAGTAGATGCTACCGGAAAAAGCTCCACAAACGATGAGCTCTGTACCTTTTACTGCTAGGAGGCTAAAGACCTGTTCTTCCACATTGGCAATGGCGACACCTGGTTGCTCTAGATTCAATAAATCCCAGCGTACGACCAAGCCACCTCCTCCTGTGGAATAGAATACATCGGAGTCATTGGCCGCTAGTGCGTAGATGGCTGAGGTATGGCCTAATAGTTCTGTCTTTTTGTTGACTGCAATTTCCATCTTACTTTTGGGCATCTCTAAAAACCCTACTTTGGTTGCTAACTTGTTCTTTCTCCTCCACCTAATGGCGGGCCTTGTATCTGAAAAAAAATTACAAAGCTATTATTCCAAATAGAGTTATGAGAGGTGCACTTTACAGTGATCTTTTGTGTACATCTTTGCACGCTTACAAAGTTAGTAATTACTGATGCCACTTATCTTTAGTGAAATCAAGAAAGGCAATATAAAGCTGGGAGTCTGGAAAATCGATGAAGAGGAAGATTTCTTTGTTACTCGATCCTCAGCGGGCCCACTTGAAGAGCTCTCACAGCTGAAAGGGCGTCGCCGCATCGAGTATCTCGCGAGTCGCCATTTATTAATGCACTTGCTGCAGACCGACGAGGAGGTGACCTTGATCAAAGATTCGTTTGGCAAGCCCTATTTGCAGGGTCATGACCTTCATATTTCACTGAGTCACACACGAGGATATGCTGCAGCTATCCTGGGAGCGCAACCCGTTGGGATTGACATCCAAGTACCTGTCGAGAAAATAAGTCGCATTGCTCACAAATTCATATCGGACGAAGAATGTCGAACCGCCCTAGGTGATCTAAGTCTTGTAGAAATGCATCTTATCTGGGGCGCCAAAGAGTCGATGTTTAAGATCTATGGTCGTAAGCAGATGGATTTTAAGCGCGATCTTTTTGTTGCTCCTATGGAGTTGCAGTCGGGTAGGGCGATGGGTGAGATACGTAAATCAGACCTTAATGCTCAGGTAGATCTGACTTTCTATTTATCGGACTCGTTTGTCTTAATATATGGTGTAAGCAATACACAATAAAAAAAGACTCCGATATGAATCGAAGTCTTTCATCAAATACTTGTTGTCTATATTTTAGAAAAGTCGTCTCGTAGCCTGCTGGCAGTCGGTTATCCTAATTTATGTCGGCATTCTGCTTCAGGTTTTCTATCGCCTGGGTAAGGCTGGTTTTATTTAGTTGATCTGGTGCTCTGGTGAGTGCGATCTGAGCATGTTCCAGTGCTTTGGTATAGTCGCCCACTGCAGAATACCCACGGGCAAGTCCGACATTGACTGGCCAGATATCTCCAAATTTTTCCTTGTTGGTTTTAAATACGTGCAATGCTGCATCTGCTTGATCAAGGGAAATAAGTTGACGACCCATCTGATGTACCGATAAAACATTGGCAGAGGGATGGTTGATTGCTTTTTCGATAGTGCTCATTCCGTCTTCTTTGTTACCAACTTTCATCTGTAGTGCTCCGAGGGTTTGGAGCGTCTGAAAATTCTCTTGCCCCATAAATGAATTGACCGTAGTGACTTGTTGCCATGCCAGCGCCTGCTCGAGATCGATGTCATTCTGTAAGTAGTAATTGGCTGCAGCATCTCGGCTCGTCCAACTAAATCCTGCAGTGCTTTGCATCTCTTCTTTCAGATGCTGTGCGTAAATCTGCTGAGTGTTTGGCAAGCTGATTTTGAAAGGAATGCTTAGATTTTCCCACTTGAGTGCGGCAGTACATTCCGCCTCCTGACGGTCGTCAAACTCAAACGTGAGAAACTCATGATATTCGCACGGGACTGGACTAACATCCACTTGCAGTGCATCTTCAGATGGATGATAAAAGTAGCTACCCCAAGCCGTATGGTTTTTCGAAAGAATTAAGGTCCACGCTTCAGACTCACGGGGTATCAAATGCAAACCGTAGCGACCCGCAGCGATCGTTTTACCTTCGACCTCGACATCGTGGGAGAACTCAATGACTGTATTCTCATTTGCGCCTGCCCGCCACGGAGATGGATTTTCATCCGTGCTGATTCCGAAATTGAGGTTAGTGAGTCCGTAGGGTACGACCTGGCCCCAGATTTGACCCTTGCGAGAGGCACCTTGTGGTGATGTCACATCCGGACTGTTGTAGGTAATCGTGACATGTGCATGCGCACCCATGTACTGGGTGACTGCAGATTTTTGGTTGGCGCCACTTGGAGGAAGTTGCAACTGCCCAGTGGCTGTACACCATGTCATTGCAAGACATAGCAAGAGAATGAAATTCTTCATTGTTTATTGATTTTTCAAAAATGAGTAATGCAAGCAGACTTTCAAGAGGTTGCATCCCTTAAACAACGTAAGAAGATGTCCTTTCGCTGTAAGGGTTTTTGATTTTGCAAAGGTGTGGCAGGTTCCTGAGGCGTTTTAAGGACTCTTGGAGTCAAGCCATTTGAGATGGTATTTTCGCACTATTTGCTCTGCCGTTTTACCCTGGGGAGTGTAGTCTCGTTCGGGGTAGCCTTCATGACCATGCCCTCCAGGAAACCATTTCCAGAGAAAACCACCTTCCCAATATGGACGTGTCGACCAGGTGCGATAAAGAGCCTCGAGGGCATTGGCCTGAGCCTGTTCATTGATTGGGGTGGAGGCTACCCGTTGTTCAAGCTCCCAAGTCTTATGTGCGCAACCGTCTATGCTTAGGTAGCCGTACTCCGTAAAAAGGATGGGTTTTTGTACGTGCTGATAAAACTCGTCGACAGCTGACAAAGTGGGTTTCCAGAGTTTTTCGAGCTGGGTGACGCTTGGTGTTTCTTCGAGGCAAAGAGGAAAATAGGCGTTGATGCCCACATAGTCGAGTTCTTCCCAAAATGGGATATTGGCGTAGTTGTCCCAGTTGGCGGCATAAGTGAGCGGTATCTCGCAGACGTCTCTTACTTCAGAGATTAACTTACTCCAAAAGGCTGGACGCGTAGCGATGCTGGTTTTAAATTCGGTACCGATGGCAAAGAGGTCGACCTCGAGTGAATCAGCCAGCTCGGCATAAAATAGAATGTAGCTGCGATAGGCATCTTCCCAGGCTACCCATTCTTCTGTAGTGGCAAAGTCGTAGTCGCCGGTCCACCAGTTGTGGCTCCATACTTGGGGTTTGAGCATAACCTTTAGTCCGGCATCCTGTGCGAGTTGCGCAGAGCGGATGATGCCATCTTTGCGTTCTCCCCACCATTGGCGCTCATGGTTAAAGCTGACCATGCTTTGGCCTTTGCGAGTGAACCCATAGGGAATGAGAGCGATCCAATTGGCATGCACTTTTTGCACTTCAGGCATCGGATTTTCAGTAAAAGGAGAGGGTGGCGCGACCAGTGTGAGGCCACCTACCGAGGGTTGATGTAAAGAGTCGCCATTTGTATCTGGGCTTTGCGAATCTGTAGGGCAAGACACTTGCAGAAGAAGAACAAGGGACAAGAGCGTCGAGACAGCGGGATATGCGAACTGTAACATAGTTGGCGGACAAGATAAGGAGACTTTGTTCCCAAACTTCATAATTGCTTGATTGGCAATAAAGCACCAATAATATTGCGGAATATGAAAAATATGAACTTTATTCTTTTAAAACTTGTATGATAAGAGATCTATTTATACATTTGACGCATCGAAAGAAGTTTTCGAGGTTGAGATTTTTTTTGAAATACTGTGAGATGACGAAACCGGCAGACGTGCCCTCCTGTCTCGGGGGTGAGGAACTGGGACAAACTGGCTGTAATGTTCCGCCTTAGGCGGATCTAGGGTTGACCACTTAACAATTGCGGCTTAGCTAACTACCTCGTGGAGGTTCGAATCCTTCTCTCACAGCTTGTTAAGAGTACACTTGTCTGATTGTCAGGCAGGTGTATTTTTTGTTTTGACGTAATTTTTGACGTAATAGTATTTTTCTTGCAATGATCTCGGACTACTATGACCGAAGGGTTAACACTGCCCAACGCAAGATCAATAGAAGAAAGCGAAGTGGATAGACTATTATAAGTAGAATCAGGAATACCTTGTGTAGCACACCTTGGTACTGTGCCTCAAATTTCTCTAAGCTTGACTTTAGTCCAAGAGATAGAGCCCGACCCGTACTGGACCATTTGTAAGTTTCTAAGTCCTGATCATCTAGAACATGCCTTTTGAGAAAGTTTTTGTAAGCTCTCCTTTTAAGTAGTTGTGAAAAATCTTGCCAGCTTCTATGTTCAAGGATATATAACTTCTGACCAGTTGAATCGAAGTCTATTTCATACCCCTTCTCAGTTTGTGGCCGTCGGATGCAACAACTGTCGGCAGATAGCTCTTCATACTCTGTGATATCTGCGAACGGAACATCTCTAGTGCTGTCACCTGGACAATCAAAGGTGACATACATCTTTTTCTTGAGGACTATGCCATACGTGTTTTTGGGGTCTTCGTCGAGCATTACACTCGAATTACGAAAAACAGATCTAGTCTCAATTCGCGATTGCTGGATCTTAATGTAAAGTAAACAGGAAGAATACACCGCAGCGAATAGTAGGAAGAAGCAAAAAAAAATGATAATCTCTTTTGCAAGATGTCTCTTATGTGGTTTTTTCATTTTGCTTACGATGAAAATGGCACTTGCCGCTTTTGTGAACAGTCATATTTTCACATCTCTTACCCTTCTTTGTCATTCCTGAGCACCGAACCTTTTCCTGACCATCATAGCAATCAGTTCCTTTCTGCAGCAAGCGGACAGAGTATACGATGCCGGAAGGTTCTCTGAGTACTACGGACTTGTCCTGAATTATTCCAGATTCGAAATCGCTCGCATCAGAGTAGCCGCCATTTGGCCAGTCTAATCGTGCAACGCGATCGTTTTTGACTCCCACTGTTTGAATGTACTGACTTTCCTTTTGGGTGTTAGGGTTGTATCTCTTGGTTTCAGCGCAGTATGTTTGTGAACAACCAGATAATAGTGCTGAAACAGCAAAAATAAGAAGCAGATGTTTTATGTGGGAATCAACGAAAATTGCTCTTTTAATTGACATTGAGGACCAGTACAATGAGATTTCAAAGGCTCGTATTTGTTACAATTGAGACGAATAACAATCTGGAAGTCAATTTACGATCCTTCCGTCATTCATTTCAACAGTCACTTCCAAATCGAGCTAGTATTTTTCTGTGACTTCTGCCAACTGAACTATTGCACATGCTGGCATCCCCATAGGATCAAGATCGAAGGGTCTTTAGATCAAAAAACATGGACCTTGTGGCTAACTGAGCTGTCATAGGTAGTTGCCGAGCACTCTTTTCTTCGGCCTCGTCAGCATATAAGAACTCGAATTCACACTTCTGGTAAAAAGCAATCACCTTCGTCGTGTTGTACGCGTCGACCATTATGAAGCGGCATCCAGTCTTGTTTTTGTCCAGGAACCACGCTTTTACAAAATCCATGACTTGGCAACCCAAGCCCCTCCCAGAATAAGTACTAGATACGCCAAATCTCCCTACCAGAACAGCAGGGTATGACTGCTTCCTTTTTTCATTTGGAATCTGACGGGAGAATTTGTTCTTTTTGCTACTTTCCGAAAAGCTCAGGCTGTGATTAGAAACCGTAAAAATCGAAATGACGTCTTCTGGTGGATCCGACAATTGGAACAAGTAAGTTTGCCCTAGAAGTTCATCTGCATACTTGACCGCGTCTTCAGCAAAGAACTCATTAAGATCACTGTGGCCACAGTCAAAGAGTAGCGGGATACTAAGATCCGCAAGGATTTTAAAAGCACAATCAATCGGGAGGTTTATTTCAGGCACATCGGGTAGTGGCAATGCAATCAGATTCTATTGGTTTGATTTCTCAAGAATCTGTCTCATTTCCTTCACCTGCTTGCTAAAATCTTTAGGTTCTTTGCACTCGTTGGCCCTAATTTTTTCAGCTAATATGGCTGCTGATTTACCTCTTACTTCAGAAGCTCTATGAATATCTAAGGCCATTGTCGTGTTGGTTTAGTCTTAATTTAGATGAGCTATGATAACCAAAAAGAGCGCAAAGGAAGTCATTAATTTCGATATTTCTACAAAATTTAACAAAGTTCACCACGAAAGTGGTAAACATGAACGGGAAGGCGAGGCCGACGCTGACAAAGATACGCCATGAAGTTTGTACAGCTGAGGCGACTAAATTCAAAACGCTTTTTGATATTTAGTACATTCCCCTATGAAATCGGACAACCTCTACGTGGCTGCCACCAATCAGCACGTCGGAAAGACAACCTCCACGCTCGGCCTCGTTTCGGTTTTGCGCCAAGAAGGGGTAAATGTAGGCTACTGCAAACCTGTGGGCCAGCGATATCTGACGGTCGAAAATTTGCGGGTGGACAAAGACACGTTACTCTTTGGGGATCTCTTGGGGTTTAAGATCCTGCCGGATATGCATTCGCCAGTGATCTTGGGTGCGGGTGCGACCACGGCTTTTTTAGACAATCCTGCCTTATTTGATTTTGAGCATCGCATCGATGTAGCAGCGAAGTACCTGGAAGAAAAGCATGATCTGGTCATCTATGAAGGTACTGGACATCCAGGTGTGGGTAGTGTGGTCAACCTATCAAATGCTACGGTAGCCAAAAGACTAAATGCAGCGGTGATTATGATTGTAGAAGGTGGAATAGGCAATACCATCGATCGGCTCAATGTGAGCATCTCCATCTTTCGAGAGAATAATGTGCCCATAAAAGGTGTGATCATCAACAAAGTCAGACCGGAGAAACTTGAAAAAGTGCGTCACTATGTGGGGCTCAAGCTGCGCGAGATGAAACTGCCCTTGCTGGGTGTAGTGCCGTATGACGAGACCATGGCTTTTCCGATTTTGAAGACCATCTGCAGCACGATCAATGGTTCGGTCGTGCTCAATAATGACTACATCGAACGCCAGGTGGAAGATGTGCTTTCGGGAACTCTATTGCATTCTGATCGACTGACGAACGTAAAGAATGCACTGATGGTCGTAGGGATAGATCGCATGCAACGAGCTTTGTCCAAAGTGAAACGCATCTGCGAAAAAGTGGGAAGAAAGGAATCGCCGCTTGCTGGCGTGGTCGCTACCGGAGAGGGGGACTTGGATAAAGATGCGCTGGAATACCTGCGGGTCCATCACATACCTCTCATACGGACTCACCTCGATACGTTTGGCTCGGTGATGAAAATAAGCCGGATCGAGGTAAAGATCAATTTAAATACGCCCTGGAAAGTGAGTCGAGCCATAGAATTGATTCGCGGGAATGTGGATTTGGACCAACTTATGCAAAGATTCGTGCGCTGAGATACTAATCAGATCAAAAAAAAGTTTAAAAAGGGAACTGATCGAGCAACCGAACGGTTGTTCAGTTACAAGTCATAGAAGAATCAAGTCAGCAGCCCCTTTTTTCGTACTTATCAAATAAGTATCTAAATAGCAGTAGAGAGTTTTTAAGGGGCTGCTTTTTAAAAACGCCCATCTTCTCCAAAACGCTGCTCGCCAGCATTTTTTTCTTCACCAATAAACGCATAGCTCAATCGTCAATGATCTGAGGTCGTGGACACAAAAATCTGGGAGGTATAGCTCTGCTACTTCCTGAGCAAGACGCCCGTAGCCATAAATTTGAGCTCTTCCACTGGCTCCGTGATTTTGGCGATCTCTTCAGCACTTTTGCCCGCATCTTCGGCATAGTGCTTTAGCTCT
>CAJQNM010000392.1 GCA_905479665.1 uncultured Saprospiraceae bacterium | reverse complement strand
TTACGACTGTGTACCGCTCCGCAATTGAGCACCACCACTATCTTATAATACACTTCAAAAACCAATCAAGTTTCTTCCAAATCGACAACCCTTGCAAGTTATCTTGTCAGGGTTTTTTGTATCGAGAAGGAACATCTGCATTACACATGAGGCAAGCAGTATATAACGTCAACCGCTATCGTCCCAGATCCTACTGGGACTCTGATTTAGATTTCAGTATCCGCTTTGGCTATAAGAATCACTACGTCTATGTTTACTCAACCTTTCTTTCCCATCCTCAGTCCACCCCCTTATTCCCTGCAACAGCAGGGTAAATTCATCCCGGGTGCACCACAAAAAAAGAGACTGCCCAATATGGACAATCTCTTCTCTAACTAATTCACCAAATTTCTTGGGCGGTGCTATCTATCTCGAGGCGCTTGCCGTGCTCTGCAAATCAACTTGTGCCTTGAGGCTAGCGACGGTGCCAGTGAGCTGCTCAATAAGCAATTGCTGCTCTTGAATCGCTTTGGTAAGCAGTGGGATGACTTCCATGTAATTGACACTCTTCATGTCGAACGAATTGCCGTGGATATCGCTCACTTCGTTACCGGTTGACACCAATGTGGGGAATTCCTTTTCTAATTCCTGTGCAATAAAGCCCATGCGTGTGCCTTCCGGAAAATTACGATTTGTAAATTCATCTTTACGGAATTGATATGTAGTTGGCTTAAGCTGGCTTACCTTGGCGAGGGCATCGGTAAGTGGAGCCATGTCTTTCTTAAGACGAGCATCTGATGCACCTACGATCTCGCCGGCGACTTCGAGTTCGCCAGTGACTTCCACGTTGCCGTTGTTCACGTCAATTGTAAACCTATCCACATCGTTCCCCATATTATCTACTTCTCCAAAGTAAAATATATCTGTATTTCTCTGCCAATACATGTATGTGTTCGTTGCATCATTAAATCCATTGCTTTTGGCAAATTGAATTCCATTTCTCGATCCGTTCGGGGCTTCCTGGTTTTCCACCAGTTCCAGAATTGCTCCGCTGCCCTGTATTTGGGGAAAATTGGTTGATCCGTGAGTAAATTTTTGCTGTCCCGCAAGATCCCACTGTGCCATGACAGATGATCCAGAAAACGCCAAACAAACAACTATTGCAATAAATTGAATTTTTGAAGTATTATTTTTCATGATTAAATAATTATTTGAGAAAAAATTGATCTTTTACTTAAATAAATAATTCTAGTGGCTTGACTAGCCGTAGTTATCGAAGCAATATTTAGTGTCCTTTCCTACAGTTATTTCTTTTCACTCAAAAGCTGCTATTCCATTCTATACTCTTGATTTATCAAACACATTTCAAAGTTAAGCTGATCTCGAAAGAAATGTCTCACCCAAATGGGTGATATTTATGGTTCTGTTCTTTTGGCAAAGTTCACTTAATCTTCACGATCAGCCAGTGGCACCACTTACGATGCCAGTCACTTTAAGAAAAAACCACACTGCTACGAATGGGTCTATTGCTCAACTAGCTCATGCCTCTAAGACCACTAATGACCTTTCTCGCATGTTGAGCAAAAAATCAGTGCCACACAAGGTAAGTTGGCCGTATGCAGATGGCCTTTGAAGGACGGATTAGGTGGGAGAGATCTTCGTCATATGAACTAGATGCGTCCTGATGTAATTGCGAACGCTGGGGGCGTCATGGCAGGCACCAATCAAAGAAGAGACTGTCCATGTTGGACAGTCTCTTCTTTGACAAATTCGTCATATTTCTATGAGTACTATCTCGAAGCACTAGCTGTACCTTGCAAGGTTTTGACCACTCCTTTCAAAGAGGTCATCTCATATTGCATGTTATCGATAATCGCTTGCTGCTCTTGAATCGCTTTGGTAAGCAGTGGGATTACTTCCATGTAATTGACACTCTTCATGTCGAAAGAATTGCCATGGATATCACTCACCTCATTGCCCGTGGAAACCAACGTTGGAAATTCTTTTTCTAATTCCTGCGCAATAAAACCCATCCGTGTGCCTTCCGGAAAATTACGCTTAAATTCATCTTTACGGAATTTATATGTGGTTGGCTTAAGCTGGCTCACCTTGGCGAGGGCATTGGTAAGCGGAGCCATATCTTTCTTGAGCCGAGCATCGGATGCGCCTACAATTTCACCAGCTACCTCAAGTTCTCCAGTGACCTCTACCTTGCCATTGTTGACATTAACGGTAAATTTCTTGTCGTTCTCATCATCGTCCGTGAACGAAAATGTTGAATTATTGATTTGGTAATAAAGCCAAGCCTTTTCAATGTCATTAAAGCCTACATTTTCGGCAAACTTGAGTCCATTTTTCGCACCAGTGCTGCCATCATCGTTTCTGACAAATTCTAGTAGCCCACCATTGCCCTGGATCTGTGGGTAGTTGGTTGGACCATGGATCTCCTTTCGTGCGCCCGGACTAGCCCACTGTGCAACAGCAGATTGAGCAGAAAGTATCAAGCAAACTACGATTGCAACAAATTGAATTTTTGAAGTACTATTTTTCATACTAAGTATTTATTTGAGAAAAAATTATTGTGATTTATGCTATTTGTTAGGCAGCCTCAAAGGCTGATAATTTCAGTAATCCACACTCGAAAGCTCTTCGTACCAGGCCGACGGTATTTTTTACTTGCAGTTTTTCGATGAGATGGCGTTTGTGGGTAATGGCTGTATTCACACTAATGTGAAGTTGTCTCGCTACCTCGGGCATGGTGTTTTCTTGAACAATCAACTCAAGAACCTCACGTTCACGATCAGAAATAAGATCCCCTATTACCGGTGGTAATTTCATTTTGGTTTTTTGCCGTAAAAAAATTAATAAGTACCTAACAAACTTAAGTCACCAAGTACGTGGGCGTCTCACCCAAAAGGGTGATTTTTTATATCGAGTTGTTTTTCTCTTATTCGCTTAACTTCACAATCACCTTCTAATAACTTTTCTATTTGCAAATGGCATCCAAAGAAAAACCACACTACTACGAATGGGTTTACGAGGTAGTACGCCTCATCCCATCCGGCCGAGTCACCACCTACGGGGCCATCGCCGATTTCCTGGCCCTTGGCTCTGCGCGGATGGTGGGGTATGCGCTGCGCCAAAGCATGTCCGGGTTGGGAATACCAGCCCACCGTGTGCTAAATCGCATCGGTGAGTTGTCTGGTCGCCATGCCTTTCGCCCGCCCGAGCTGATGCAAAAGCTGCTTGAAGAGGAAGGAACCAAAGTCGCTAACCACCGTGTTGTAAACTTTCGAGCACATCTATGGATACCCGCAGAAGAGCTCACCGATTTTGATATCGACATATGAAAGAAATCTTAGTTATTAGTGCAATCCTGCTCACTGCCGTCGTGGCAAATGCTCAATCACCCATTGGTTTTTGGGAGACGATTGATGATGATACCGGCGAGCGCAAATCTGTTGTTGAGATCTACCAGACTGGCGACAAGCTAGACGGAGCCGTGCGGGAATTGCTCCTGAAACCTGCCGACACCCTATGCGATGCATGTACTGGTGATAAGAAAAATGCTCCGGTCGTAGGCATGAAGATCATCACTGACATGGAGACCAGCAGCGACCAGTGGAAGGGAGGTGTGATCCTGGATCCGGAAACGGGCAAGGAGTATAAATGTGTTCTTTGGTTTGAAGACGGAGCGCCTGATGTTCTGAAAGTACGTGGCAAACACTGGACCGGTTTGTACCGCACGCAAGATTGGCATCGACGGCCCTGAACGCGAGATAATATCCTATAGGTACCTATTTTATCTGGAGGAACCCATCCGGTGCAATCCCTCCCTGCCTTAGAATCGCTCTGAGTGTTCCCTCTGGCATATCGCCACGATGGTTAGGGATCGTTGTAAAGCGCCCTGTTCTTTTTGAGTACCAAATCTCATGACTTCCAGCAGCCTACCGATGAAATTTGAAACTAAGTTTCTTCAATTTCTTGACGATATCACGATATGAAAAACCTGCCAGCCTTCCCAGTACAAGCCGATCACCAAGGGATAATCGAAATCATCCTCCAAGGGGCCTAACTTCGGAAGGGTCTCCTGTTCTTCTATGAGCTTTTTCACCACATCCCGAGCAATCTCTAAGGTCTCCGTAATTTTTCGCCCTTGAGCTACCAGCCTTAGACTTCATCGCTTGTCGCCAAATAGAGACCTTCGTGGTAATTTTTCGATATGTATCTTGATTGTTCCTTCTATAGCTTTCCTCACTAAAGATAGGTTCTGTTTTAGAGTGACTCTTCTAGAGTACACTGCAAAAACCTTGCTATTTAAGGTGGGGCACCAGGCGCGATTGAATTCGATCCAGCGGCCCTGAACGCCCCTGCTGCCGGAGATATTGCCCACAATTTTAACATAGTTGCCTCGCAGTCAAGACAATAAAGCGTAGTTTGGCATGGTTTAAGAGTCAGTTATTAAAATCAAAACTTACTATATGACACGAAACTGTACTCAGAATGATTTAGTCCGATTTCTGTATAGCGAGGTAAGCATCGAAGAGCACCTCATGCTATTGGAAGAACTGCATGCTGACTGGGATATGCGCGAAGAGCACAAGTTGCTTTCTGAAACCATTGAGCAGCTTCCCAAAGTCACTTTTGCACCATCTTCTGCGAGTATCAATCGCATTTTGCTTCACAGCAAGAAAGCTTTTGCTACCGCCTGAACGGAACTAGTCGCTAACAATTTATTCGAAAAAAGAAACCCTCCGGAGTATGATCTCCGGAGGGTTTTTTGTTGTGCGTAGGGAGCCCACCATATGAGCAAAAAGGATATATTTATGTCTTTAATACAAAACCATTAAATACAAAGATCATGAGCGAGAAAGATGCTAAACTAAAAGCCCTGCAACTCACCGTTGACCGGCTGGAAAAAACATACGGAAAGGGCACAGTCATGAAGCTGGGAGATCAGAAAGTCGTTGAAGCCGACGCGTTCTCTTCAGGCTCCCTGGGCTTGGATCTTGCCATGGGCATCAATGGTTTTCCGCGCGGACGTGTTGTCGAAATATACGGTCCTGAGTCTTCGGGAAAAACGACTTTGGCCATCCATGCGATTGCCGAGTGTCAGAAAACGGGTGGCATCGCTGCATTTATCGATGCTGAGCATGCTTTCGATCGTTTTTATGCTGAGGCCTTGGGTGTCGATACTGAAAATCTTCTCATCTCACAACCTGACAATGGCGAGCAGGCTCTAGAAATCGCCGAAAACTTGATCCGCTCAGGAGCGATAGACATTATTGTGATCGACAGTGTTGCCGCCTTGGTACCACGCGCTGAGATAGAAGGAGAAATGGGAGACTCAAAGATGGGTCTCCAAGCAAGGCTTATGTCACAAGCCATGCGAAAACTGACAGGAACGATCGGCCGCACAGGATGCTGCTGTATCTTCATCAACCAGCTGAGAGAGAAAATCGGTGTAATGTTCGGCAATCCAGAAACCACTACTGGGGGTAATGCACTTAAATTTTACGCGTCGA
>CAJQNM010000391.1 GCA_905479665.1 uncultured Saprospiraceae bacterium | reverse complement strand
GGCGCGTAACCCGCAGCGTTTGCGCAATACGATACGAAAGCTCTTGGCTCACTATGAGCAGCAAGATATCCAACAACTGTATTTGAGCACCCGGCGTGGGCTGACAGATATGCGCAGGCTCATGCTGGATGATCGCAACCTAAAGATGGCAGATCGATTGGTGGAGCTCGCGGCCCAGTCATCCGTCTTTGCCGCAGTCGGGGCGGCACACCTGGCGGGATCAAAAGGGATGCTGAGACTACTCAAGCAGCGGGGAGCTCGTCTGAAACCAATACCTTTGCAGCTGTAGCATGAGCAAGACCATAATCACCAAGGACAAGAAGAAGGCAATCCTCATCGGGTATGAAGGATATGTTGGCAAGAATTTGCTGCAGCTCCTGAGCAATCATGAGGTCTACGAAGAGGTTAAAGTGCTTGGTGTGTCACGTACGGTAAACAAAAAAGAAGGGGTCGAATATAAATTCATGTCAGTGGCTGAGATGGTCAATGAGGTTTTCGATTGCGATGATTTATATCTATGTTATGATGCTTCCTTTTTCAATTTGGGTGGGAAGCACTATATCTCGAAGGACAATTATAAATATGTGCCACAGATAGCCCTCAAAGCGCATCGAGATGGGGTGAATCAAATCATCTTTCTGTCCTCAAAAAACGCCGTTCCGGAAAGCTTGCGTTTCACGAGACGGATACGTGGCCTCATCGAAGAATCAGTCCGGAAGGTTGATTTTTGGGCAAAACACATATTTAGACCAGCCACCATCATAGGGGAGGAGTCTGGTGCCACTTGGGGTGGTGAACTGGCGGATAAAATCGGTGCGCAGATCGACGACTATACAGGTGGAATGCTCAAGAAAAATAGACCTATTGAAGCCAGTGCCATCGCCCGGGCAATGGTCGATGTAGCTCAGCAGGTTAAAAAGGGAGAATTTATCTACCGATCTGACTGGCTTCAAGATTACGATAAGGATGAAAATAACCGGGCCATCAAACCGATATAATGAAGAAAAATACCATTAAAATTGACGTCTCTCTTGACGATGAACGCATGCCAGAACATATTTCTTGGCAGTCCAGCCCGCAGGAGCCACTTGCTGATGCCAAGGCCATGATGCTCTCCTTTTTTGATCGCGACACGCGCGATACGTTGCGGATCGATCTATGGACCAAAGACATGCAAGTACAAGAGATGGATCGCTTCTTCTACCAGACCTTGAGATCGATGTCAGATTCCTATCAAAAGGCGACTGGAAATACTGGCTTAGCCACTGATATGCAGCAATTTGTGCAGCATTTTGGTGAGCAAGTGGGTATCATCCCCACGTAGTCCAGTAGCCTTTCTCCAATACATGTACGATTTCAGTTATACATAAAATACTCTGACTGAGGCTTTTTGGTATTGTTTTTGCCTCTCATATGTCCAAATGAGGTTATTATGGCTAAAACTTGGATACTCGTATTTGTCTTGTACGTCTGCACATTCAGTGCACTATTCGCCCAGCCCAATTGTCGCGATGTAAATCTCAGCGTCAATGAGATGGGGCAAGCGAATTTTTCCCTTTCCGATCTGGTCTCCGACCTGGGCGGTGTGGCCGAGGGTACAGTGACATTTGAGACACCAAGCGGGGAGGTTGTCTTTGGACCTACGACGGCTGTGGTCGGGGATTTTTTAAGCTTTCCCGCCTGTGCATATCTTGATGGCTCCTTAACCGCTCGAGTGCAAAATAGCAGTGGGTCTTGCTGGTCCATTGTCAGTTTTAAGAAAATTTTTGGACCCGTGATCAGGGGGCGCACCTACAATGTTTATTGCTTTGATCCGCTCATTAAAAAACCCCAGGATGCCGGACCCGATTTGCTCTTTTCATGCGATCGTACTCTTGGGGGAGTAAAATATGTCGCTGACTGGATCACGGATATACCGTGTGAATCTCCCGCACAGGACACTGCAAAGATTGTTTATCGCGAATGGGAGAAGGTGGATAAGGACGGACTAAGAGGAGTCGGTTTTGATACGATATATGTATTTAATTTACCAGAAATAACTGCTAATAATTTTTATTGCGAGGATCGAGATACGATCTATTGCAGCGCAACACAAGAATTAAAAGGGCCTTTCTTTACCTTTCCTGAAACTCCCGGACAGGCTTCTCCTTGTGACACCATATTTCTTTTGCAATATGCGCTGGATCAGAATAAAAAACTGTCAGTAACCAACACGAAATTTGAAGATAAATGTGGCCTAGCCAGTAAGGTCGAGGTTGTTCGGTTTCACGATGATGATTGTGAAGAGCAATATAAAATTACACTTGACCTTAAGCATGAGTGCTTTGGGTTGCCTCAAACCACCTGTATAGTTTCTCCATCAGCTGGTACGGGGAGGAACACCGCCGAGCTCATTGCTCCTGGATATTGGCGCTGCACGAGTTGGCTTATTAACTATGATACAGTGCCCCCAGAAATACACTGTAAATACCCACTATTATTTACGGGGGAATTTGCTCCATTGCGCTGGGTATCTGATGTCGAGGGCAATGGATCAATAGATTTATCCTGGGCTCCCTACAATGTGAAATTAATTGGCAATAACAATGGTGCCGAAAATTTAGAAACCAATTATTGCCGCACGGTCAGTCGGGATACGGTCATAAATTTTGTGTGGGAATACCGATCACAAGGTTCTGCACCAAGTACCGATCCGTTTGGGTTTACACACAATGGCAGTTTCTTTCAGTTGACAGACGGCAGTGGTGATTTAAATCAAACTGCACATAAAATAATTGAGTTAAAGGCTGGAGATACGTTTTGTTTTAGCCAGCGCTCTAGCGATGGATTATTGGGTGCGGCCACGACAACCATTAAGCCCTTGACCATTGTTTCGACAAGCACCAATGAGTGTGCGGCTCACGCATATCTGCCACG